>NZ_AJQF01000548.1:0-7082 GCF_000261705.1 Bradyrhizobium genomosp. III
GCGGCGCTGTCCAAACAACCGGGGCCAGCTCTGAGGTCGAGGGCCGCGTCAAGGCGATCAGCGGTAACCGCAGACGCATTTAAAGTGGTCATGGGTGTGGGAATTTTCGGTTAGCGTTGCCGCTGAGCGGCTGCATTACCTCGGCTATGAGCCGATGACGGACAAGGTGTCCGTCAGGCAGTCACGGGCGCGCCCTCGAATCGCGCAACGTCGCCATGAGTGGTACATAGCAGAACGGGACCTCAACCGCAATACGAAAAGTCAAATCAAGTTTTGTTACAAGTTGTATAGTTATGGGTTTGCGCTCTACCGCCCCTCATCGACTCGTTAGTTTCGGTAGCCGAGTCGGCTACCGACCCAAAAAGTAGATACACCGCGTAGATACACGTCGAAACGGCAAGATTTTAACATATTGAAATATAATAGGAAATCTCATCATTACCTGTGGTTACATTCCGCTAGGGAGCGCCATTTAAAGAAAATAATACAATAAAATCAGCTAGATAGCCCCAGAGGGCCATTCATATTACACACCTGTTTGCACATCATTGGCATGATGACCGCAATGCTCTTTCTGTCGTCAGCGCCGCGAAGCGGCGGAATGCCGCCATTAAAAGCAGCCGATCTCCGAGTTGGGGCAGTCGCTCTCGAAATGGAGGATGGGGAGAAGCGGTAGTGGCACGTCAAGCTGCATTGCCGCCAACTCTGCCGCCGCGCCTAATCGATCGTGAGGCCTCCGCAGCATATGCCTCGGTTAGCCCGAACACGTTTGACCTTCTCGTGACGGCGGGAAGCATGCCCAAGCCGCGGGTCATTCCGGGTACGAGACGACTGGCTTGGGACGTTCGCGAACTCGAGCGCGATCGACGCTCTGCCTCACCACGGGGAAGAGCACGCGACCGGCGTTGACGCCGATGTTGGTTGGGAGAGGTAGGCCATGCCTCGCAAACTGCCACCAAACGTCGAGCGCAACGTCGTCAAGGGGCATGCGTATCTGTCGTTTCGGATCGGAAAGGCTTGGCATCTGCCACAGTACGGGGACGCCTCAACACCTGCCGGCGCGACGCGGTTCAACCGCAAGGTTCGGCAGCAACAGAGATATGCCAAACAGCGCGCCGAGCGCCTGGCCGCGATGACGCCCCGACAGCGAGCGACGCACGACGCCTGGCACCGAGCCCGTCGCCCGGGCCTATGGGAGGCTATTTGGTTTTTTCTGAGATGAAGTGTCGACTATGCCTGTTCGGCCGAATGGTGGGATTGTCCCAACGACAGCCGCCGAATTAGAAGCGATGTTGGTTGGGGATCCTATCCGATGACGCGAAGACGCTCTTCGACGTCATTGTGTTCGACGGGTCAAATCCTGCGGCCTCGGTTACGCGAAAGTCTCGTAAGAAGGCTCGCAAATGAACCGTGGCTCGCTTCGCAATCGTCAGGCCGTCGCGTGGGCAATACTTCTTGCCGGCCTCGGGCTGTTCGTCGCGCTCTATCCTCCTTGGTAAGGGCCTTTGGGGAGGCCCTGCAAACGCCCGTTGATGTGGCCGAGGAAGCTGTCACATTACTTTGACGTACAGGTGCCAATTTTGTAGGCGCTGGGATTTCGGAGCCCAGACCGGAATACGCGGCGAACGCTGCCAAGCGAATATATTCCGCTTGTGCAGCGTTCAGGATCCTCTCAATTTCGGGAGTTCGGCGTGTTTGATGCTGAAATGACTGCGCTGCTCAGGGCGGTGCTCGACGAAGTTTGCGAAAATATTCCTGTAAGCGAAACGGGCGCCAGAGCGTACGTTGCTTCGAAGCTGCTCGATGCTGCGGCACATGGACAGCTCTCAACCGACGCGTTGAAAGCGGCGGGTCGCAAGGCCTTGAACCCACCAACGATGTGGCGCTGATTATCCGCTCCACATCACTCGATCACATCGTATTCGAAGGCGACGCCCTCCGGGTCGTTCTCCTCGAACCATCGTTCCGCGGCGTCCACCGTCGCGAAGACTTGATGTGATCGACGTCGCCGACCTGCTTGGCGGTGTTCACATAGACGCCCACCGTTGTGTTCCTTTTCAAAACTCGAGCCGGCGCTGTCCGTATCTAACCCAGTGTCCGAACCTGATTTAAGGGCCTAACATGGTAGAAGGCAAGCCAGCGGGGAAAGGCGATCCCACGTCCCGCGCGGGCAACAGGAAGGCTGAGCCATTGATCAACATTGCTGAGTGCCGCGAGCAGGCTAACCACTACAAGAGACTTTCTGGCGTGAGCGGCATTTCCAAGGATCGCGCCGCCGCCCTGAAAAACATCGCCCGAAGTTTCGTGGGTTTGGCTGGCCAGCTGGATAGACTGGCTTCCCGTGCGAGGAACGAGCAGAGGTAAGCAGCCTCAGCTGATGGCCTTAGTTACCAAGGTCGGCGGTTCTTTTTTTTGACCTTGGGAAATTTACGGTGGGCGCCGGTTCACGCTGGTGGGCCTAGCACTCCCGGCGCTCAAATCCGCAATTGGATCGGCAACCGGGAGCATTGGGGCTGGAATTGCCATGCCCAGCCATGTCGGCCCTCCAAGTGACAATACGTAGAAAACCGAAGTCCGGTAGTTGTCCGGACTCCATTTTCGGAACGGGGTGTTCTACTGAAGGAACACCGGCGCGATTTGAGCACTAATTTTTTTGTTATTCCGGGAATGCCGCAGTGGGGCTGGAACCACGCTGCGGCTTTTCCCATTCGGGGCGTACTGGTCCCAGCTGCGTTCCGTCGGGCAAACACTAACCTTTGACCCCTGCGGTAGCCTGCATCATAACTGTCACATGAAGAAAGGCGACGTGACGTGCCCTGATTGTTCGGCGGGATCTCGCCGGATCGAACTTGAATCCCGCAAGGGCAACGCCGGGCACTACAAGTGCCTGATCTGTGAGCGCGTCCTAGAGGTCTTCGACGGCTCCCGGGAGATTGCTTATCGGCTCGCCGTACAGCCGTCCGACTTGCATCCTGTGAGAGAGTAAGGCCGCCTCAGTTGGCGGCGCCTTATTGGTCCCTCTTCAGCTTGCGCCGGCCCCAGTGAGGCTCTTTGCCCTTCGGGTTAAACTCCGGGACGTGGTGGCGGTTCAATGCCCGCATGACCCCGATGCTGGCAAACATACTCGGGCCTCCACCTTCATCGCGGCTTGCCATTCCGATGCGGCGTGCTCTTTCTTCGGCGACGCGGCGATGTACTCGCCGGCGTCGAGCTGCGTCACCAGTATGCGATCGCCGATCGTGATCGGATCCTCGAAACGCCGACCCCAGCCTCGTTCCGTCATTCCTTCCGCTTCAGCTCAGGTCTCGCGGCAGCAATGGCGCGTTCAACCTCGTCGGCCAGAACTGTCAGATGCTCGGCCAGCCTTGTGAACATCTCGCTTCTTGGGTTCAGTAGCAAGATCGCGGATCAAGGCGCACTCGGCAGCATCCGTGCGGAGCTTTTCTAACTGAGCCTGCATGTCCTTCATTGCGACCGGTTCCGTTCCCGATGAGGAACTATACCGCTTTGGGCACAAGTGGACAGAACTGATTGCCGGTTTTTCCTATGCTCGTCACCACCTGGCGACCCCATTACCGCCAAGGTCACCTCCAACGGCCCCGGCCTCCACACTTCAAAAGCCCCCATGGCCGGGGCCGTTTTTAAGGTGGCTACCGATAGCCCATGTCGCCGATCGGCCCTTTTGCGTTCCAGTTGAAATCCGGTCGTACGTCTGCGCCGCGCCCGGCGCAGGCGGTGCAGACGAAGCGCGGCTCGACATCTGACAGCCGAACATCGTCGGGCCAGCGATCGGTGCCGAGCGCAACGTGACGGCCGCAGGGGCAATACATGAGGACGCCGCGCAAGCCCATCTCGCGCATCTCGCCAAAGGTGATCTTGATTGGCCGACCCTCGGCGTGCGTGGGCGTGTGGCGGCGGGCAGGGTGAGGCATGCCGAGATCCAACCGCTGCGCGGGCGACAGTCAAATTATCGATTACTGGTGGCTCGGACCGCGCGCGAGCTACTGCGCGTCGTGGGTGTGGAAAAGCGCTCACTGCGATCGACAGCGGTTTTGCGCCCGCCGGCCGAGGCGGTGAACGACGAGAGCGCGGGGCTTCGGTCCCGCGCCCAGATCAGCGGAAAATGGTTGTTCCTATATTGAAGGGCTGACGGATCCGCAGGGCTCATGGGTTAGGAGCACGTGCCCGTGCCAACATTCACGGTGCGTTTGGGCGAAGCCAATCAAGGCCAGGATAATCAAAGCCACTGCGACGCATCCGGCTACAACGTTCTGCATCATGGCTGCCACTCCAGGTAAACTGTGACTGGCTTACTCGGCCAGGCTCCGCCTCGCTGCCGCGCACCGCGCTGGGCGCCCGGTCACCGAGTGATCACCGCGGACGGTGACCGGGCGGACAAGCTATCTGGCGGGCCTTCTCAAAGCGGCGTGAGAATCTGCCAGATGACCACCAGCACCACGACCACCATCATGACGTAGATAATCCTACGGCCGGTCTGGTTTATTTGGCTCATCGGATCACCCTGCACGGTTTGCCCTTCTTGCGCAGTGGCCCGCCATCTGGTGTCGGCCCTCCGAGGTGCAAGGCCCACATGATGCCACCCCCCAGCTTGCGCCCGTCTACCTCGATCGGATCATCCTCGAACGGGCGCCCCAGCCTTGATCGGTCATTGCCACGGGCTGACACCGCCTGCGCTATCTGGCGAAACCGGAGTCTAGAAGCTTCAGAGTCGAAATCGGCCACTTGCCGTCGTGGCCACCGATCGAGATCCGGAGCCCGTGCACCTCGTCAAGGAAGACGTGATCAACCGTCCCCGCCTTACCGTCGGTCAGGATAGCCCCCCTGCCGATTAGCTCCGTCTCGGCAGCATGAAGTTCTCGAAGGATGTTCGTCGCTCGTTTGGTCCAGTCATCGGACATGGTCATGCCCTACGCGGCTGGCGGATTAGTGAAGATCAGTCAGAGCGGCAGATGCATTGAGGCCATCGGCGCTTCGCGCGAATCAGTGCCGCCAACCGTCCTTGTCGAGCTCGACCCTGAAACCTTCCGGCAGCCGCGGCGTCTCGCCTTCGGTCACGACTTGCAGCGCGGCTTACTTCGGTGGGCGCAAATCGCCTTGAAGCCACCGGCCATTGGAATGCATGGAATCTTCATGCGCTGCGAATGTCGTAAGTGCGTGATTGCAGACAGCGCAGCGAAACCTGTGCAAGTCCACGCTTAGGCTTGCTGACTGCGAATGTCGAGTTCGGCCGCGTCGATCAACGCTTTGGCGGCGGCAAATTGCCCAATTAGCGTGTCGAGAACGGCGGCTTGGGCTTGGATGGTGGCGATGTTGGCAGCGATTGTTGCCATGATGGAGCATTTCGTTTTTTGCTAGGTGGGATCGTAGTCGGTCGCAGCGAAGCCGCCGAACGACGGCCACGGTGCTGCGGGTTCAGGCGCGGGCATGATCGGCTTGTAAGCCGGCTTCGGCAGCGGCGGTGGTGGTGACGGCGGCGCAGGTGGTGCGGCTGGCGCTGGCTGCTCTACACGCGAAGGGAGAGGAGCAGACGCGACCTTCACGATCGGCGGAGCCGGAAGCGCTGGAAGAGATGCTGCGCGAGCCTTGGCGCGATCGATGCGCTCTCCCAGTCCTTCCAACAGGCTAAACTCAACCCGCTCCTGGAACGCATTGACGCGAACATGCTTGCCGATCAGCTCCAGGCGGCGCAGTCGATCACTCAACCTGATCTTCTTGACGTGACCGACTTGCCTACGCTCCTCGCCCGCCCCTTCGTATAGCGCGTCGATCTCGACACCGGCAACGAGGCCTTGCCGCCAAATTTCCGGCCAAGCGTCTATGGGCTTGAGGTCGCCGCGCTCGTCGTACAGGTCAGCAAGGTCGGCTTCAGCTTCATCGGCTAGCGGCGACGATGACGAGCAGGGCCCGTGAGTGCCTCGGGCAAACGAACAGCTCTCAGCTAGCGATCGGGCTTTGCGCGCCCCTCAGAATGTCTTGCTTTCGGCAGAACAGGGCGCAACATCTGGCTTGCCATATTCACTGTCCGGACGGCGCCCGCTGGATTCATTGTACGTTACGTACAGAAGCGGCGCGTTACGAACCCAATTGACCCTTCAGGGCTGTCCCTAGAGAAAGGACATCAAATCACAGCGCTCCGCGGAGTCAGCTATGCTCCACCGCAGGCACGCGGTTAAGGAGGAGAGGATTTGATTTCGAATGAGATTCTGCCGATGATCAGCGAAACGCTCGCCGCCATGCGAACCCACCGTAACCGCATCCACCGCTATCGCCGTTTGCTTGAAACAGAGGTCGCGGGGCTTGACCGCCAGTATGTCGAAAGACGTCTGTCCGAGGAGCGATGTGCTCTCGACGCGCTAGTCTCGGCTATTTTTCCCTTGGTTTTCAAGTTCCCAAAGGCATCTACGCCTCCTAGGGAGATCGAAAGCAGTGGCGTACCAGAGCCCGGAGCCACTCAGGGTGAAGCCCGCTCTGCGTTAGAGGGTTCGCGGCGCGAGGCAAAATCAGGAGGCGCGTTCAAGAGAGCCTGCCGTGATCAAATTCAGCACAAAAATGGGAAAGTTCGCCGGATTTGTGCAGGCAGGACTGCGAAGATCAGCGGCTTCTTCCTATGACTAGAACCTATCTCAAAATTGAAGATCAGCGTCGATCGGCTATAAAGGAAAGATGATTCGGCTGACGGACGAGCAATGGGAGCGCATCCGGAAACACTTTCCGGAAGAGCACATTGCCGACGGCCGGCCGGGCCGGAAGCCGATTGCGACACGTCAGGTTCTCGAAGCCGCTCTTTGGATTTTGTACACGGGCGCGCAGTGGCACATGCTGCCGCAGTGCTATCCGAACTATAAGACCGTACACCGTCGCTTTCAGAACTGGTGTCGCAATGAAGTGTTGCGGCGCGTTCTGACCGATATAGCCAACGAACTTCGTGAGAAAGGCTTGCTCGACGAAGAGGAGTGTTTCATCGACGCGACCTTTGCGATGGCCAAAGGCGGCGGTGCAGAGATCGGCCCAACGAGGCGCGGAAAAGGCTTAAAAATCATGGCGATTGTGGATCGCCACGG
>NZ_AJQF01000549.1:0-6514 GCF_000261705.1 Bradyrhizobium genomosp. III
CAGGCGCAGGGCTATCTGTTCAGCAAGCCGCGGCCTGCCTCCGACGTGGCGATCATGCTGGACCGCCCGCGGCTAAGTTCAGCGCGGCGTAACGCGAACGCTACATTTTCCCCGCTGATGTACGAGATCACTGTCGCACCGTGCGAAGGCTGAAGATCGTCCAGCTCGGCAGCGGGGTGTTTGCGCAGACGAGCAGCCCAGTAGGCTCGGAGGCCCTTCTCTGCCGGTGTTAGTCAATTCGTCACAACCGCAATGGACCACGGCATCTTCGGCGTACATTTCGAGTATCGCTTGGATATCGCCGGCACGGTAGGCGTCGAGCCAGTCGACGGCAGTGGCCATCGGGTCAAAGGACATACAGGCACCTCCTGCCGCCCACAAATCGGAGATTTTGGCCGGGGTAATCAGCTAAGTCTCATCCAATCGATTCTTGAGTTTTGATATTTTTCTCTCGGCTAGCAGCCATATGCCGAAGGTCATAAAGTGGATACTTGCCCGCCGGCCTCTTCTGCCAGCACGTTCGTCGATTTTGTACTTGTGACGGGCTCAGCTGTTCTGTTGCTCGGGGCCGGCTCGATCACCCATCGCGCATGCCTTCTGCACTTCGTTGACAAGTCGGCTCTCTGGACGGGCTGATTGCACTATGGGTCGCCCGGATCGGGCTTTTTTTCTTCTTTTGACATCTGCATCTGGCCCGTTGCGGACCATCCAAGATGGCGGAGAGCGAAAACCGCTTCTGGTCATCGCGGACCTCTTAGCCGCTCCCCCGGCAGCTTGGCCTTCGGCCATGTCATGTACTCCGGATTTTAGGAACGAGGTCCGGGCTTCCACATTCCTTTCGAGGTGCAAGCAGGAGCCTCAGCATGGCAACGCTAATCGTAATGGATCACAGCGGCGACAGCCGGCATTTCTTCGATAATTCCAGTGCAGACGCCTTCGGCAGAAGCGGAGAGGCTGTTTTCGGAATTTACCGGCAAAGGATACACCGCAACGGTCCGGAAGGGGGCAGGTGAGGTAGTCAAGATCATCTCCTTCAATCCGGCCGCCGAAGAAACATTGTTCTTCCCCGCGCCTTGTTGGCGGGTGATCACCACGTGAAGAACAAATATGGTTCGCTCGGCCGCTGGAGCGGTCGCTGACTGGCACTGACAAGGCTGTATCAAGCAGCTAAGGACGAAAAAACGGTTCACGCGCGGTCAATGCGACTTCTGCGGTCATGGCTTTCGCCTCAGCAGCGGGCCGAGTTTGACACGAAGGGATACTTCGACGTCGTCGGTTGCGATACGAGAAGGCGGTACCGCATCCGCCGAGGAACGTCCGGCGACGTCAACGAGATCAACGAACACGGGCGGCTAGGAACCGGGTGGTGTTTTGTCCCATTGGGTGGGTTGGCCCAGGGTAAACGTCATGCTTGCTCAAAAGCTAGCTCTCGAAACGGACGAGAAGCGCGCCTTGAGCATTGCCAACAGTTTTCCGGGGCCGATCGGGTGGCGCCTAAGCGGTAGTCGTCGCTCGGGAGAGAGAAGTTCCCGCGTGCGGCTTCATCCCGGCTAGTGCGGTTGAGGATCTCGCAAGCAGGCGGTCGCGCTTAATGTTCGTGCGTCGCAGGCGCGTTGGACCTATGAGATAGGAGTATCCGAAGACTACAAGCCCGGGCCGCATCGATCAAGGTCAAATCGCAAGTATGATGGTGTAGCTCTTTTGTGCGCCGCCCTGGTTTCTTGTTAGCGCAGGTGAGAGCCGAGTTTCGCGCCATTAGCCGAACAAGAACGCGTTGTATTTGATCACCCTGCTCAAAATTACCGTCTATTATGTTTTAGGGATCGAGTGAGAACAAGTGGTCACGACCAGCGCGGTTCGGTTGCATTGCCAATCGGCTCCCAGCATTGGTTCAAAGAGTGCGCGAGGAGTGCCGATTGCAATAGTGGTACCAGCTGCGACCAGAAGAACGGCCGCCAGAGCGAGCATTCGAGTGGTTGTCCAATTGAGCTGCATGGCGCTTCCTCCAGTTGAAGCGCGCACGCTATCCCTTTCTTTACCTACCCATTGTGAACTACTTCACTCGGGTTCCTGCATGCTCATCACACCCGCGTGCGGAGGCCGTCGGTGTGTACGGCGTGCCCCAACGAATATAGCATCCGGCGTGCGCTTTTATTCATTCGACCGTGTGGCGCGCCTACCTGATCATTCTGCTAAGCGCATTGACGAACTTCTTCTGCCCTGGAATTGGCGGTCTCAAAGCGTCGCTCACGCATCTTGAGCGCGATCAGCCTTCCCGAAAGCGGCCTAGCCCGGGGCCTTCGCCGGGTGCGTATCGACCTCATGGCTGGGCATCACTCAAACATCAGCGTTGAATTAGTCTGCAATTGAGAGTTGAATGTTAGCATTTTAGAATGGGGGCTGATTTTGCTTCAGCTGGAGGCACATCTTGAACTGTCCGATGTGCTTCGTTTGATCGAAGAAAAGCTGGGAGCAGGTGTCTGGCGCTGTGATGCAGCTGGCCAGATGCAATGGTCGCGTGGCTTTTTTGGGCTGCTCGGATTGGATCCGCATGCGGTGTCGCCTTCATATGCGGAAGTCCAACGAAGAATTCATCCGGACGATCGCGGTCCGAATCGCAGTCCGAGCGAGTTGATGACAGATTGGAGGTTGCTCGACGGTGAATTTCGCATTGTTCGGCCTACTGGCGCTTTGCGCTGGATTCACTGCCACACGGAAGTGCTGTTAGATAGAGCGGGTGAGCCGGAATGTATCTTGGGGGTTGCTCTCGACATTACCGCGCAACGTCGGTTGCTCCAGACGCTACGAAGTGACGCCGAGCGCTACAGCGCTTTGACCCAAGTGGTAGGCGGTCTGCTGTGGATCGGTAGTTCCGATGGTCGGATCACGGCGCTGCCGAATGGCGAGAAGACACCGGAGGCAAATCAGTTCTTTGGCAAAGGCTGGGTTGATCTTCTTCACGAAGATGAGCGTGAGGCGGCCCTGAGAAACTGGACGGCCTCGGTTGAGACGGGACGGCAGTACAGTGTCGAACATCGGCTGCGACAGGCCGACAATACATATCGGTGGTACCGTTGTACGGCAGTGCCTGTCACCAATGCGGATGGCAGCATCCAGGAATGGATGGGTCTCTCCATTGACGTGCATCAGGAAAAGCTCTCCGTCCAACGCGCGGCGACATCGCAGCTTACGGGCGCGCAACTGCGCGCAGCCCGCGGCATCTTAAATTGGTCCGTGAAGCAATTGGCCGCGCGAACAGGGATTTCGTCGGCTATCATACGTCGGCTGGAGGAGTACGATGATGCTCCTCCCATGCCGGACGAGACCATGGAAATCCTTCGCCGCGTTTTTTCGGATGCGGGAATTGAGTTCTTGTTTCCGTCGGTGGGAAAGCCAGCAGTTCGGCCGCGATAATGATCGAGACAAGTTGTCGCAGCCTTGCTCTTCTCACTCGCCATAAATGGCTTGGAAGCGCTGTGTTGGCACTCAGTTTTAGGGTTACTCCCCCATTCCGCGGCCCAGCGGGCTAAAAATTTGCGAAGAGCGCGACTTAAGTTTCGTGACAAGGCGCTGAACCGACAATTTTTGCTCGCATGAGGAAGATCAGATCGATTTTCTTCTTAACCAACTCGCAGGCAATTGTCTTCACCATCGTCTACACGCTGAGATAGGGGGTGGGAAGCGTCAGTTGCAGTTTCATTGAGTGACTTCAAGGATCCTTTTGGCATCTGCCCCGAAAAGCGGTCGTCGGTTGCGGCGACTAAGTGCGTCACATTCAAATCCATTCTTGCCGATCTTTTTTTAAGGATCCGATGACCCGCGGAGTGTTGCCATGCCCTTCAAATTCAAACTTCGGATTCGTGGCCGGCTGATTTCGGGATTTCTTGCCGTGTGCGCGATTATCGCGCTTTCTGTCGGGTACACAGTGTTTGCGGTCGGCGGGATTTCCACGACCGTGGATCGCATGGTGAACCTGCGCACACCCGTCGCACTCGCGAGCACGGAGCTGGTCGGCAATCTCTATTCCACACTGGCGACATTGCGTGGCTATCTGCTGACCGGAAATCCGCAAGGCAAGCTCGATCGGGCCGCAATGTGGAAGGAAATGGATGCCACAATTGCTGGCCTCGATGAGAAGGCGGTACATTTTACCAACCCGGAGAACAGCCGAAAATGGGCCGAGGCCAAGTCGCTGCTCGCAGAATTCCGAGCTGCGCAAGACAAAGCCGAAGCCGTCGCGTTCACTTCCGAGGCATATCCAGCGACCAAGCTATTGGTGACCGAAGCCGGTCCGCGCGCCGAAACAATCTTTTTCGAGATCACCAGGATCATCAACGAGGAGGAAGGCCTGGACGCGACGGCGGAGCGAAAGCGACTGCTGAAAGCCATGGCAGACACGCGCGGCAATTTTGCCGCTGCCACCGCTCAGCTGCGCATGTACCTGCTGTCGGGCGAAAAGAATGACAAGGAAAAATTCTTCAAGCCGTGGGAGCTCTTCGAAAAAGGCTATACTGCTGTGAGTGCGAAGAAGGACCTACTCACGCCGTCGCAGCTGCTCGCTTTCGAGAAGATTACGAAGGCGCGGGGCGAATTTGTCCTCCTTTACGAGAAGATGTTCGCGCTCCGGGAGTCCGCAGACTGGAATGCAGCCGTGCATATTCTTGTAACGGAGGCGGCGCCGCGCGCTGCGAAAATTCTCGACCTGCTTAACGGGCCGAAAGGAGCCGACGGCACCCGCTTTGGAGGAATCAAGACGAATCAGAAGGGGATGCTTGCCGAGGAAAGCCATCAGGTGCAGACCAGCATATCGTTCCTGAAGCTGGTCCTGTGGGGCTTGCTCGCGGCAGGACTTGGCCTCGGCACCGCGATTGCGTTGCTGACCGCTCGGACGATCGCGCGGCCGATCCAGGGGATGACCGCCGCCATGGGCAGCCTGGCGGGGGGCGATACGTCCACCGTGGTCCCCGGCATGGGCCGCGCCGATGAGGTAGGCGAGATGGCGGAAGCGGTTCAGGTCTTCAAGGACAATATGATTGAAGCGGACCGGCTGCGCGCCGAACAGGCGCAATCGGAGGCTCGTGCCGCTGCCCAACGCAAGGCCGACATGCACCAACTCGCCGGCCGGTTCGAGGATGCCGTCGGAGAGGTCATCGAGACGCTGTCGTCGTCTTCGACCGAGCTTGAGGCAGCGGCCAAGACCCTGAGCAGGACGGCCGAGAGCACTCAGGAGCGCTCCAGCATGGTAGTTGCGGCTTCTGAGGAAGCCTCGACCAATGTTCAATCGGTTGCTTCCGCCACCGAAGAGATGAGTTCATCAGTCACCGAAATTGGCCGCCAGGTGCAGGACGCAGCCAGGATTGCCGGGGCGGCAGTGGATCAGGCGCAAAAAACTAACGATCGCGTCAGCAAGCTGTCGCAGGCGGCAACTCGTATAGGCGACGTGGTCGAACTGATCAATACGATCGCAGGACAGACCAACCTTTTGGCCCTGAACGCAACGATCGAAGCGGCCCGGGCCGGCGAGGCCGGACGCGGCTTCGCTGTCGTTGCTTCCGAAGTCAAGGCGCTCGCGGAACAGACCGCGAAGGCGACTGGGGAGATCAGTCATCAGATCACCGATATACAGGCGGCCACCCAGGATTCCGTCGTCGCGATCAAGGAAATCAGCGGCACGATCCGTCGGATCTCGGAAATCTCTTCGGCCATTGCCGCCGCGGTGGAAGAACAGGGAATGGCTACGCAGGAAATAGCGCGCAACGTCCAGCAGGCCGCGCAAGGTACTCACGAGGTCGCCTCCAATATCACGGAGGTGCAGCAGGGGGCCACGGAAACCGGTTCAGCCTCAAGTCAGGTGCTGGCCTCGGCGCAAATGCTGTCGAACGACAGCGCGCGGCTAAAGACAGAGGTCGAGAAGTTCCTGACCACTATACGCGCAGCCTGAGGTCCACATGACAAGTCCCTCGACATCAGCGGGTCACGCTGGAGTGGTCGCAGCTACAATCCGTGATGGAGCGTCCGAGCCGGCGGCTGCCAACATCATCCCGCTGCCATTTAGTCGAGAGCGATGCCTGATCGTTCAGACCCGAACGGACTGCGAGTTGCTGCGGCGGAACGTCAATGTCGTTATCGAATGCCTTAGAGCTCTCAATGGCCTGCTTGAAGATGTGGATGACAGATCGATACGTGAGGAATTTCAACATCGGGTGGCGCGGCTGAACGAGCTGCTCGTGCTTCGGCTTGATCAGCTATCCGCCGCGGATCGCTTGCTGCAGGAGGTGCTGCCGTATGCCTGACGCGGGACGGATTGTTCTTAGTGGGCGCGTTCGTTTTCACCTCCAATCAAACAGCTTTGCTATACAGCGTTCGAGCTGATCTATCTGGAAAGGTTTGGTGAGAAGCGGGCGATCTTGAAATCCATTTGGTACTCCATCAGCCCCGTAGCCGCTTGCAAAAGCGAACGGGATGTTGCGCTCTGCGAGGGCCGCCGCAACCGGCTCGCTACTGGTGCGGCCAA
>NZ_AJQF01000550.1:0-6490 GCF_000261705.1 Bradyrhizobium genomosp. III
TCTCTTGCTTCGGGTATCATCCCGACCTTGAATCAGGACTCACGTTCCAAGAAAAGTGGGTACTAGCGAGCGAGGAAAACGGGAGACGGGTCGCAAAGGCGGCTGTTTTGGATATTATCTTCATCATGCTTCGTGCAGGAGCCCCTCTCATCGGCTGCCGCTCCTATGCGGGCACGCAAGTATCTGGCACGGGGCAAACCACGGCGCACTTTGGCGCGTCAGAATGCCCCTCACATTGGGTACACTGGGACGGATTGATCACATAGATGTCGTTCTTCAGGCTAATCGCGGCATTGGGACACTCGAACTCGCACGCACCGCAGACCGTGCATTGGGATGCGATTATCTTGTAGGCCATCAGTGCTATTCCATAAGCAAAAGGTGCGGAACAGTTTCTTGCTATCAAGTCTTGTGCCAGACATCTTGAGCTTGATTCATCTGAAGAAATTTCGATAACGCAGGTCGCCGACCCGATACGGTGTCGCAAATCCTACAACGAACATGACAATCTGATCTCGATCCTGTGGTTTGCGCATGATCGGTGTCACGGCCGTCAGCGATCAGGTAAACCACCTTCTCCAGCATTAGGGAACGATCCGAGATCCTTAAGGCCGCCTGCCGCGGCTATGATCGATGTGTCGCGACATCATGGAGCTGTCCGGGCAAGTATCAGGTCGCCCGCGGCGCATCTTGTCGGCTTCACTCAATGGGACCGGAAGGTACATCGTCTCCCTATCCTGGCGGCGGTTGAGGCAGGCGTTCGTCCGGTGATCCTCTGCTTCGTTCCGCACTCCTAATCAATACTGGCGGAGGTCAGTTGATTAATAGCCGAAAAAAAGAGCCACCCCGAAGGGTGGCCTTAGTCAGGGAGGAAACGCCCATGAGGGCCTCTGGGATCAGGCCGCAGCCTGTTCGATCGGGGAGAAGGGCAGCCCGAGGCTCTCGGCCACCGCCTTGTATGTTAGCCGGCCCCGATGGACGTTGAGGCCTGCGCGCAGATGTGGATTCTCGAGTACGGCGGAAAAACCCTTGTTGGCCAGAGCCAAACCAAACGGCAGGGTCGCGTTATTCAGTGCCTGGCTCGAGGTTAGCGGCACGGCACCCGGCATATTGGCCACACAATAATGAATGATGCCATCTACTTCGTATGTTGGATCAGCGTGAGTGGTTGGGCGCGATGTCTCAAAGCAGCCGCCCTGATCGATAGCGACGTCCACGAGTACGGCTCTCTTGCGCATTGAGCTCAGCATGCTCCGGCGGACCAGCTTCGGAGCGCTTGCCCCTGGGACGAGCACCGCACCAATCACCACGTCCGCCGCAAATACCTCTTCCTCCACGGATTCGATGGTCGAAAACCTAGTGCGAACCCGTCCTTCGAATAGCTCGTCCAGCTCACGGAGCCGGATGATCGAACGATCGATGATGGTCACCTCTGCGCCCAGACCAGCCGCCATGCGCGCGGCGTGCGTACCGACGACCCCACCTCCAATCACCACGATTCGGGCAGGCTGAACCCCGGGCACCCCACCGATCAGCAGCCCTCGCCCCCCTGTACTCCGCTTTAGAGCGCTACCCGCCGCTTCGATCGAAAGCCTGCCCGCGACCTCGCTCATCGGCGCCAGCAGTGGAAGACCACCATGAGCATCAGTTACGGTCTCATAGGCGATTGCAATGCATCCAGATTTCAAGAGGCCGGCAGCCTGTTCCGGGTCCGGGGCCAAGTGCAAATAGGTGAACAGGATTTGATCCTCACGCAGCTGGGACCATTCGGCCGGCTGAGGCTCCTTGACCTTTACGATCATCTCGCTCGATGCGAATACCTCAGCTGCCGAAGTTAAGATCGTTGCGCCGGCATTGCGATAATCGCCATCGGTTGCACCAATGCCAGCGCCGGCATTGGTCTCGATCATCACGCGGTGGCCCGCTGCCACGTATTCACGGGCAGCTCCTGGGGTAAGGCCCACGCGATATTCGTGCGCCTTGATTTCCTTTGGAACTCCGACCTTCATTTGAATACTCCCTGCCTGACGCGCCTTCTTATCGGAAGCGCGCAGCGATATCGCGACGCAGCCGGGCAAAATGGCGCAGGAATTCAGCGATATTTGCGAGGCTTCGCAGGATTTCAAACCCAGGGGTGCTGGGTAGATCGTGTGATCCTGTTCGCTGAACTTAGCCGTCGAAAACTGCGCGATGCCGGTGAATCGTTCCGAATTGCAGTCGCGGCCCGCAGAAAAGCCAACAACCGAAATCCAGCCTCGCCGAACTCCTCAAGCAGCAAAGACAGCAATTTGCCAATTAGGTAGGATTGCCTATCAAGCGAAACGCTTGTTGAGCTGAGGGCTAATGGCGTTGTCAGTAAATGGCGGCCAAGAAATGGACGTTGCGCAGCCTGTTCAACAGATCCGAGGCAATTGTTCCCCCCACAGCCAGTCGACGATTCGCCGGCCGCCGAAATCGGTCGTCATCTGCACAAATTTGTGATCGTCAGCCACCGCCTCACCGATATCGGCCGCATTGGACCCGAGGGGGTGCGCCTTCATGGCTGCGAGAACGGCATCGGCAGAATCCGGCGCCACGATCGCGACGAGCTTGCCTTCGTTGGCAACATGGATCGGTTCGAGTCCAAGCAGTTCGCAGGTAGCCGCAACCGCAGGCTTCACCGGAATCATCGATTCCTGCAGATGGAAGCCGAGCTCTGATTGAAGCGCGATCTCATTGAGAGCCGCAGCGAGCCCGCCGCGCGTAGGGTCGCGCATTACCCGGATGCCGCCACCGCCAGCGGCAACCATGGCCGCAGCGAGACTATGCAACGCTGCTGAGTCGGAGACGATTTCGGTTTGAAATGCAACGTTCTGACGCTTTGACATGATCGCCACCCCATGATCACCGAGGCTACCGGACAGCAGCACACGGTCCCCGACCTTTGCCTTGTCAGCGGAAAGATCGAGCCCATCGGCCACCAGCCCGATCCCGGTCATAGAGATGAACAGACCGTCCGCCTTGCCACGCTCGACCACCTTGGTATCCCCGGCAATGATATAGACGCCGGCGGCACATGCCGCCGCGCCCATCGACTCCGCGATCGTCTTGAGATCCGAAAACCGGAAACCCTCCTCGATGATAAAGCTGGCCGACAAATAGAGAGGACGCGCACCGGACATCGCGATGTCATTAATCGTGCCGTGCACAGCCAATGACCCGATGTTGCCGCCAGGAAAGAACAGTGGCGAAATCACATAGCCATCAGTCGTCATCACCATCCTGCCTGCGGTAACATCGAACGCCGACTGATCATTGGAGCCGGCGAGCCATTCATTACCGAAGGCCTGATGAAAGAGGCCGGAGATTAGCTGTGCCATGGCACGGCCTCCGGCCCCGTGGGAAAGTTCAACGCGTCCGTTCTCCACATCGAGCTTGCGTTGATAGGCTTTCACGCTCATGACGTCTGCCTCGCCTGCTCATCGCGAACTCGGCGATAGGTCCAATACGCCGCACAAGCTCCTTCTGATGACACCATGCAGGCTCCTATGGGCGTTTCCGGCGTGCAGATATTGCCAAACAACTTGCAATCGATCGGCCGTTTGGCGCCACGCAGGATCGCGCAGCATTCGCAGGCCGGATTGTCTGCGACACGCAGGTCATGGATCGCAAAGCGCGTCTCGGCGTCGAATTTTGCATATGATTGCTTCAGCTTCAGTCCGCTGTTGGGTACCAGTCCAAGCCCGCGCCATTCAAACTGCTCACGCAGCTCGAAGACCTGCGAGACCTCCTCCTTGGCGCGCCGGTTGCCTTCGCGTGTCACTGCACGGCTGTATTGGTTTTCCACCTCGTGGCGGTTTTGGTTCACTTGCCGCACCAGCATCAGGACAGCCTGCAGCACGTCGAGGGGTTCAAATCCGGCGACCACGATCGGCTTCTCGAATTGTTCCGCCATGGGCTCGTAAGGCTGCGTACCGACAATGGTGCTGACATGTGCAGGCCCGATGAAGCCGTCAATGGGGACCCCGCCCGTGTTGCGGATCTTCGGGTTCTCGAGAATGCGGTGCATCGCAGAGGGCGTAAGAACGTGATTGCAGAACACGCTAAGGCCCTCGAGCCGCTTGTGCTCGGCAATCCTGATCATGACCGCCGTCGGGGGCGTCGTGGTCTCAAATCCGATGGCAAAGAAGACCACTTCGCGGCCCGGCGTCTGTTCGGCGAGCCGGATAGCGTCGAGGGCCGAGTAGACCATCCGAATGTGGGCACCCAGCGCTTTGGCAAGCAACAGGGACTGCCCTTGCGACCCAGGCGCGCGCATCAGGTCGCCGTAGACGCACAGAATGACCTCTGGCCGCTCGGCGAGCCGGATCGCCATGTCGATACGGCTCGCCGGCAGAACGCAGACGGGACAACCGGGCCCGTGGATCATCCGAACGTTCGCGGGCAGCAGATCCTCAAGACCGTAGCGGGAGATTGCATGAGTGTGTCCACCGCAAAATTCCACGAACCGGTAGGCTCGTTGTGAACTGACCTCAGCGTCAATTGCTCGCGCAAGTCCCTGCGCGATAGTCTTGTCGCGAAATTCGCTGGAATATTTCACGATCGGCATTCCTTCGCAGCGCCTAGCTCCTGCAGGAGCTCTAGCGTGCGCTTGGCTTCCGCCGGATCGATCTTAGCGAGCGCATAGCCGACATGGACCAGGACGAAATCGCCGACGTCGAGCTCGTCGAGGAGGGCAATCGATATCTCCAGGTTGACGCCATCGATGAACACGAGGGCCATTTCGTTGGGAAGAATTTTCGCGATCTTTGCCGGAACCGAAAGACACATATCAGGCAGCTCCTGCCCGGCGGGCGGCTGTTGAGCAATCTTTAGAGCCGCAATCCAGGCCTGGCCGAGGCTCAAACCGCCGTCATTGGGCGGCAGCCGTCGCGGTACCAGGGGGGTAAGACCGGCATCGCTGCACCCCCGCGGGATTTTGTCCGCCAGCACCGCGTTCAGGAAGCAGCCGCCGCTCAGAACCACGGTATTGATGCCGGTTGTCCGCGCAGAGCGTGTGACCCAGTCAACGCAGGCAGCGGCTAACGTGCCATGAAACAGCCCGGCTCCTCCGGCAGCGTCAATGTCATCAGCAATCAAACGTGAAAATAGCGGACCAAGGGACAGCACGCCGCCCTCGATCGTCCAGCCGGCTTCCAGAATCGTAGTACCCCGCACCAGCGCTTCGAGCTTCAACGCTGCTTCGCCGTCATAGCTCTGCAGATTCGCAATACCTAGCAGCGCCGCTGCCGCGTCGAACAACCGTCCCGCACTGGTCGTGGTGGTCCCGCCCGGCTGATCGAGCAAGTCCGACAGACAGCCGGCTTGCCGCTGCGCGGCAAAGCGCTGCCCGATTTCGTTACCCCGGCCGAGCCCGTGTAATACTGCGCTGGCCATGCGCCACGGCTCGCGGGCTGCACGATCTCCACCCGGTATCTGCAGGGGCGCTAAGTGCCCGATGCGCTGGGACGACGTCTCTTCGCACAACAATAATTCGCCACCCCAGTTACCGCCGTCGGAGCCAAAGCCATGGCCATCGAGCACCAGGGCAAGCGCAGGTCCCGCATGGCCGTGCTCAGCGATTACTGCGGCAGCGTGTGCATGGTGATGCTGAACCGCGACTAGCGCGCGAGCATTTGCTTCCGCAAACCGGGTAGAAGCCATATCGGGATGCAAATCATGGGCGACGGCGACAGGCTCCACGCCGAGGCTCGATGTGAGGTGCCGGATCGTCTTCTCGAACGCACGGATGCTTTCGGCCGTATTTAGATCGCCAATATGCTGAGAGACGAACGCTTGGTCGTCCCGCGTGATGGTGACGGTCGACTTCAGTATCCCGCCGACGGCGAGCACGGGCGGGACAGACCTTGCAAGCCGAATTGGCTCGGGAACATAGCCGCGAGCACGACGGATGAATTGGTCCCGGCCAGCGGCCACCGAAACCACGGAATCATCAGCGCACGCCAAGATATCGCGATCATGGGTCACGACCAGGTCGGCGACCCCCTTGAGCTGTCTCAACGCCTCCACGTTATCGATCAGCAGGGGTTCGCCGTAGAGATTTGCACTGGTGACAACGATGACCGGGCCAGCCTCTCCACGCTGCGGCAACGCGGCAATAAACTCAGACGTACGGTGCCCCTCGACCTCGATGAGAACGCCCTCGGGACCATTGATGACAAATCCCGCCAATCCGTACCGCATGGCTAGTCCATAGACGTAGGGACGAAAGCCAACCCCTTGCACTGCTCCACTCACGCGCACGCGCAGTCGCTTTCGATCGCAGGTGGCTGCGGCGCTCATCGCCTTGCGTCCTCTAAGGCGCGCCTCTGACGGCGCGCCTGCCTGTTGATCCAGGCGTAGAGCGCGCCAAAGCCCTCGCCAGTACGAGCCGAAACGACAAGCACGTCAATCTTTGGGTTGACCCGTCTGGCATACTCAGAGCTGGCCCCGGTTGTTTGGACAGCGCCGC
>NZ_AJQF01000551.1:0-3902 GCF_000261705.1 Bradyrhizobium genomosp. III
AGCCAATGTTGTTCGCCCGCGATCGAGATAACGACTTCGTCCAGATGCCATTTGTCACCGCGAGGGGGAGTGCGCTGGCGGATCCGATCGGAGAACGGCTTGCCGAATTTCCGTCCCCACTGGCGCACGGTTTCATAGGTCACGCCAATGCCACGCGCCGCCAGCATTTCCTCGACCATCCGCAAGCTTAAGGGAAGCCGGAAATATAACCAAACGGGATAACTGATCACTTCCGGTGCGATGGCGGCGATAAAGAGGGTCCCGGGCGGTCTGCCGGTCGTCTACCCCTCCGCCGCTCCAATTCGTTAATTTGACGGTACCATTCAATGGACTGTCCCTGTCGAAGGTTGCGGCCGATCTTGCGGCGCACGCCGTCAACGGCTGGCCGCCGGAGGTCATCAACGATTTCGGCAATCTCGGCTTTGTCCGACCTGCTGGCATCGTGTTTCTCAGCAACTTATTCGCATGGATGAGCGCTCATCAAACCAAAATCACGCTCACCAACCTCAGGGGCAAACGCCGTCAGGTTTCTGGACGACTCCCTGTTCTTCGAGCAGCATTGCGGCGCAAAGTTTCGCCCGGATGCCTCACCACGGTCGACAACGCGACCACTGATGAGGATCGCTCATCAGCGATTGCCATGGCTGGCTGGAACACAACCTTGCTCCTTGGCTGGCTGCGCGCCTGTCGATCTCTCCCGCGAGCGGCGTGTACAACCGGCCGGTAGCCGCCATGCCCATCTGATCGCGGGCATCTGGACCGGGTTCAAGGGCGACCGGGGCACCAAGTCCAAGCCGGCCCCCGGCCCTCACCTCGTTTATGGCTTCCTGACGACCGATGAGGAGCGCGACGTATGGATGCGCGCGCCGCGGGATGAAGCAAAGGCATTGCAGCGGCCGTTGCCGGATGATGCGCTGAAGATCGTGATGCGCGGCGCGGATAAGGAAGATCAGCCAACAGCAGGGTAGCGATGCTTTAGCGCCGCAATCGGTATGGTGTTATGGGGACAAGAGGTCTGATGTTGTTCAAATCGCCAACAACGGCCGTGCTCATCATCAGCGCACGCCGATGGCCGAAGCGTTGCATTTCTGCAGGGCGCGGCGTTCGGCATTGCTGCGAACTGCCCGAAACTTCATCTGTATACGAAAGCAATCGCTCAATCGAAAAACGGTATCCGAGGAGTTCGCCAAGGCAACGCAAAGGAATTTGCAGAGGGCGCGTTTCTGTTCCACGAATTGCTAACTGGCGGAAAAGGAGACGAATGTGATGGCGGCTCGTGCACCTGCGATAACGTATGCGGCCTTCGCCCCGGTACATGCTACTTCGTGATTGAACCGTCGGAGGTAAAGCCCTGAGTCCGCAATGCTTTAAGGCAGCACCTTGACGAGATTGGCCCGCTTGCGTGCAGCCAGCTCGACAGCAGCATCGCGCGCCGCTTTGAATGTCATCACTTCCGCTGGCGCGTGCTCATGATCCTTCTCGATCATGGATGAAGCCGCCAAGGAAGCTCGATCTTAGTCAGCTTTTCGCAAGCTGCTCCTGCTAGCATGAAGAGGATAGGTCATCTAGGCGACGCCGCTATCCGGGTGTTACGACATGAACGCAGACGCAGCCGATATCAATGCAACAGCGTCGCAGGTTGGCGCCCCCTCCGACACCGCCGAGAACGGCGGCGATGACACGCGTGCAGCGCTACTGCGCCGAGCATTCGAAAAGGCTCTCGTTTCCGTCGCGACGCAAGTCATAAGCGATTCGCAGTCGGATATGGATGAGGCCATGAGCGAGCTTGATGATGGATGAGCCGATGGTCGGCGCCAGATAGCGATACGGCCGCCTGGTGATTGAATCGAAGACGTGCCAAGTGAGACTTGGCACACGCCAGCAGTTAGATGCGCATTCTATGATCTTTCAGGTCCGCTGCGAACTGCTCCGCGAATCCGAATGCACCTGGATCTTTTTGGCAGCGGGCTGCTGCGACGTCCCTTTGGCGTCCCCAACAGCAGACTTTGACGGAAATGGTGATGCTCAAAGCCATGGCGCCTCCGGCTTCGTGAGAGGATGATGGATGTTCTGGGAGCGCAAGGGTTCACGCCCGGCTTGGTAGGCTAAAGACAGGCAGGGCTCAACGCGAAACAGTGGCTTATGCTTTTGAGCCGAGGGTAGATCGCGCCGCCGAGGCCGTCCCCAATCCAATCTACGATCTTGGCCGGGATTTTCGCTGCGACGCCTGCATCTGCAGGACGTTGACGTGCAGACAGACCTGAGAGCACCGTTCCCGTGCAGCGCCTCCATCGCCGGCAACGCGCCGCAGCAATTCTAGCCGGGTAGCCGGGTCTGGAGGCCCTCCGCCCGTTTGTCGGCGCCAAGGCTGCGATTGCCAAGACAATCTGGCTGTTACCGTCGATCCTAAATCGATAGATCGCCAAGCTGCCCTTCTCGCGGCCGTTTGGCGAAAATGAAAGGCGGGCGCTAGCGCCCGCTTCCACGAGTTTCCGACATCCCCGGGATCAGGCCTCATGCCGGCTGTGCATCGCGACCGAAAATGCGCCGGAACATGGCCTCGCGCATCATCGTCTTGAAATCCGGCGGCGCATCCGGGTTCTCATTGTGGTTGATCACCGACTGCGTCACCTTGCGTCCGGAGTTGTCAACCCACCCCTGATTTGTCTCATGGATTGTCTGAGCTCCATCGGACGTCAGCTGATCAAGCGTTCGCCCAGCATTAGACTGCGTGACCTTCAGATTGTTTTTCCCATCCTTGTCGTCGCCGAGTCCCTCCACAACCATGGCATTGTCGCCGTTGGTGATGGTGAGCTTCGAGGAGATGGTTTTTCCCTTGCCATAATCGACCGTGTCCACCGTAATCTTCGTGCCGTCGTCGAGCTGGAAGGTCATACCTTTCTTGAAGTCGAAATCGTCCTTGCCGTCGCCATTAGCATCGACGTGAGGATCGCCGTGGATCCTCGAGACATGGCCGGTCTGGTTGTTCCTAACGGTCCAGGTGCCGTCCTTCTCATCGGCTGTGATCGTATACTTATCACCAAGGTTGATCGTCGCCTTGCCGTCCTTGACCTCGTGCGACCACACTGGCGCTGGCTGAGATGACGGCGCTGGCGTCTGAGCGACGGCAAACGGAACCATCGCAAGAGGCGGCGGTGGAGGAGGAACGAAGAACACGGGTGTTGCACTGGCAGGCGTTGCGCTTGCAGACTGGTAGTTGCCCGGCGCGCGACCCTGTTCGCCGGCATCGATACTCGCCTGATTCACCACGCCGCCGGCGCCATCGACCCAGCCTTGGCCGCTCTCATGGATCGTCTGGGCACCATCGGGTGTCAGCTCATCAAGAGTCATGCCAGCGTTGGACTGAGTCACCCTCAGATTGTTTTTGCCATCCTTGTCGTCGCCGAGCCCCTCCACAACCATCGCGTTGTGGCCGTTCGTAATGGTCAGCCTTGAGGAGATGGTCTCACCATTACCGTAGTCGACATTATTGACGGTAATCTTGGTCCCATCGTCGAGCTGGAAGGTCATATCTTTCTTGAAGTCGAAGTCATCCTTGCCGTCCCCGTTAGCGTCAACATGGGGATCGCCATGGATCTTCGTGACATGGCCGGTCTGGTTGTTGCGGACGGTCCAGGTGCCATCCTTCTCATTGGCTGTGATCGTATATTTGTCGCCGAGGTTGATCGTGGCCTTGCCATCCTTGACCTCATGCGTCCATACCGGATCGACGGAAGGCTCCGAACCCGAACTTTGCTGGCTCAACAGCATGAAAGGAGGAGGCGGAGCCATCATGTACACGGGAGCAGCCACGACTGGAGTGACGACCGCCGGAGCCACGACAGCGGTTGTGACGCCACCTGCAGGAACGACCACCGGAGCGACAACGACGGCAGGGGCCG
>NZ_AJQF01000552.1:0-2444 GCF_000261705.1 Bradyrhizobium genomosp. III
GTGACATACTGTCCCAACAGTGTGCTGAAAGCTGGGCTGGCAACCACCCCCTCTGACCCCACCCCATTCACCGTCGAATCGAGTGCGCCGACCACGGGGAGACCGGCCACGGGAAGATACGCCATTTAGTTTACTCCTGATTGCATCGAAGAAAGCGGTAAAACTGCGAGCGTTATGCGCGCATCAACAGGAAGCATTTCAGGCCGCACCCTTGGCCCGATGGTGAGCGAATGAATGCCTCTCGCCACCAGCCCCGGCAGCCTCGATGAGCCCCCTCTCTCATCACCTTCGCAGCGGCTCGGCGCGAGCATATCGCGCCCATCGAACTCGCAGGGACTCTACCTGCAGCACCTGTCGAAAAGCTGACGACAATGAACCACCGACTGAGCATCGCAACCCTCGTAGCATCCGAGGGGTGCGGATCGCATGGTTGCTCGCGGCGGCCGGCCGTCACGACGGACCATCTCAGGCAACTATCGACGCCCGCCGATCACATGTGATACGTCGCTTCGTTAACATCGATCGACTGTCCGATGTCGGCTGCGCCGATCGGTCCTGTTGCATGCGAGATTCACGCCGCTTGCTCTTGATGCAACAATCATCGGGACCGAGAGGCATATCATTCTGTCGATAAGTGACGCGGTCGCCGCAATTCCGCCAGTCACTCCAGCGGATCTGGGAAGCAGCATTCCAACCGCTCCGGCCACGCCGCTATTGCCGCCAGCGGCGATCCGAAGATTCCGGACGCGATCTGTGGGGATACCGGCGATCACACCAACAGCCTCTACAGCATCAGCGCGCGGCCCTAACCAGGCTACCGCCCCACGCCATGAGTCTCCAAAGACTTCAGATTGGATGACTCAGCGCTGATCGACAAACGCCACAGCCAACCTGTTGGCCGATCGATCCAAGTGCGCGCCTGACCGCGCACGTAGGTCAGAATTTCGCTGCTAGCCTCACTAGCACTACTTTGGCAGATTGTTGATTTTGCCGCGTTTTATAGGATTCCCGAATCAATTTTTCAATGATTCATGGGTGGTCGGCTCTTGGAGGGCTGACCATGCCGGGATGGGAAGACGAACTCGAACGCTGGCTGATGCCGTTCTTGGACCGGCTGGGTCATAAGACCCGGCAGCGGATGTGTCCTCTGTATGTTGCGGGATTGATCGGTCCTGGCGATCGCAAGAGCGTTCAGCCGATGGCGGAACGCCTTGTCACGAGCAACTACGACCAGTTGCACCATTTCATTGCCGACGGTGTCTGGGACGCGACGCCGCTGGAGACAGAGCTGCTCAACCAGGCGGACCGACTCGTCGGCGGCAGGGATGCGGTGCTGGTTATTGATGACACCTCACTGCCGAAGAAGGGTGAGCGATCGGTCGGTGTTGCGGCGCAATACGCATCGGCTCTCGGTAAAACTGCAAATTGCCAAACGCTGGTGTCTTTAACGCTTGCGCGCGGCGAAGTGCCAGTGATGGTCGCGTTACGTCTCTTTCTGCCTGACAGCTGGACAAGCGACATGCCCCGTTTGAAGCGCGCTCGCGTGCCAATCGAACACCGAACGCCACGGTCCAAGCCGGAGATCGCTTTGGCCGAGATTGACCGCGCGATGGCAGCCAACATGCGCTTTGGATGTGTGCTGGCGGATGCAGGATACGGCCTCAGCGCACCGTTTCGACAAGGGCTAACAGAGCGCGGGCTGGCCTGGGCGGTCGGTATCCCTCGGCACCAGAAAGTGTATCCCGTCGATGTGAAGCTCATTTGGCCGATCACCAAAGTCCGTGGCAAACCACGAAAGCACCACGTGCCCGATATCTTATCGATTGCGGCAGAACAAATGCTGGCCAGCGCCAAATGGAAAACCGTGAGTTGGCGTAGCGGGACGAAAGGTCGGCTCAAAGCCCGATTTGCTGCCCTCCGTGTCCGCACCGCCGACGGCCCTCCGCAGCGGATATGGGATAAAGGTCAGCAGCATCTCCCAGGCGACGAAGTCTGGCTCATTGGCGAGCAACGTGCCTCCGGGGAGAGCAAATACTATCTCGCCAATCTTCCGGCGACGACGGATCTGCGCACGCTGGCCGCCACCATCAAGGCACGGTGGATTTGTGAGCAGGCGCATCAACAGTTGAAGGAGGAGCTTGGACTTGATCACTTCGAAGGGCGATCATGGCAAGGTCTTCATCGCCACGCCCTTATGACAATGATTGCCTACGCCTTCCTGCAACATCGTCGCCTCGCATACGCGGGGCGGAAAAAAAAGAATCAACGGGCCTCCGCCTCAACCAACCATGCCCGCCGTACGCCATGCCATCGTCGATCTCATCCTTCGGCCGCCGCCTCAGCAATGCCCATATTGCCGAAAGCAAATCCTTGAAAAACAGCGGCCAAAACACATTCTGCCAAAGTAGTGCTAGGGTCCAGACTCAATTGAGCCAATATGCGAC
>NZ_AJQF01000553.1:0-6231 GCF_000261705.1 Bradyrhizobium genomosp. III
GCTGTCGGGATCCACAATCGTGAGCTGGCCCGAGGCGTTGAGTGCGGCGGCCGTGTCGCCTTCGGTTACCGACTTCGAACCCGAAGAGACCGTGGCCGCATCGTTGCTGCCGGTGATGGTCACCGTGACGATGCCGCTCGCGGTGCCGTCCTGGCTGGCCACGGTGAACTGGTCCTGGACCTGCTGCCCGGCGATGAGCTCGTCATGCGCGCCGTTGCCGGTGTAGCTCCAGGCGCCATTGGCATCGATCGTGAAGTCGCCGTAGGTTCCGTGGACGTTTGATTGCGCGACGACGTGGGCTTCGCCGCTGTCGGGATCGGTGATGGTGAGCTGGCCTGAGGTGTTGAGTGCGGCGACCGTGTCGCCTTCGGTTACCGACTTCGAATCCGATGAGACCGTGGCCGCGTCGTTGCTGCCGGTGATGGTCACCGTCACCGTGCCGGTGGCCGTGCCGTCCTGGCTGGTCACCGTGAACTGGTCCTGGATCTGCTGCCCGGCGGTGAGCTCATTGTGGGCACCGTTACCGGTATAGCTCCAGGCGCCGTTGGCATCGATCGTGAAGTCGCCGTAGGTCCCGTGGACGTTTGATTGCGCCACGACATGGGCCTGGCCAGTATCCGGGTCGATGATGCTGAGTTGGCCGCTCGTGTTGAGAGCGGCGGCGGCATCACCCTCGGTGACGGACTTCGCCTCGGAAGAGACCGTAGCCGAATCGTTTGTGCCTGTGATCGTGACCGTCACCGTCTGGGTAGCTGTCGAGCCGTGGCCGTCATTGATCGTCACCACGAAGCTCTCGGTGATCGTCTGGCCCGCAGCGAGGTATTGCGCGGCCGCGTTGTTCAGATTGTAATGCCATTGCACCGAGCCGTTGGCGGCATTGGCCGTCTCGTTGACAGAATCAAGCGAGAAGGCGCCGAGCGACGTGGTGTTGGAAGAGGCTGCCGCGAACGAGGCCGAATGCGTGTCGCCGAGATCGGCATCGTTGAAACTGATGGTGCCCGCCGCGCTCTGCGAATCCGAGAGATCCGGCGTGGTGTTCGCGTCTTCTACCACCGAGCCGCTCTGCGGACTCGATGCGATGATGACCGAGTCGTTTGCGCCGTTGAACTGGAGTGTCACGGTCGCCCAACTGAGCGTGCCATTGCCCAGCTGGATAGCGTAGGTGAATGTGTCAGTCAGCGTTTGCCCGGTCGCCAGCGCCTGAAGCTGAACGTTGATGTCGCCCTTGTCGTAATGAACGGTGCCGTCCGCTTCGATCCAGATGCGAGCACCGAGGGCGCTGCGGTCACCGGTTCCGGCCATTCCGGCGGCATCACTGCTGTACGCTACATCTTTGACCAGCAGATCAGCCGGTGCGTAGTTCTTGGTGGACGCGGAAGCGCTCGTTCCATTGTCCAGGGAGAACAGCGTCTTGGCCGCGCCCCCAAGGTCATTTGCCAGCACATTCAAGATGAGAATGTTGCTGGCGTCTTCCGTAAACGAGAAAATGTCCGTGTTGGCTTGCGGAGTATTGCCGAACGAAACCGTGCTGCCGCCGCCCGTTGTCTGCGTCGCCATAGCTTTAAATCCTCTGGGTGATGCGCCGTCCGCATTCACGGACCGGCGCAAATTGCACAATGGCGCGGGGATGATCGGCCGTTGCCTTGCCTATGCTGCTGAAGAAAAATGCCGAGCTGCTCAGCATGCCTGCCGTCATGCTCAGCGCTTCGAAAAGGTGTAAACAGAACACGTGCCGCTCAAGCCTGTTTGGGGCTGGAGTCGATCCGGGCTCGCGATCGGATGTCGTGTGCACGGTCGCGCGCTTGACAGCCGCCATGTTCGCAAACCGCAAACTTGGCTGGATCGGAAGATCGCAAATTGACGAAGAATTCGAACTTGCCCGAGCCCAGCCGAACATTGCTACAAAATGCGTGCACGTCATTCGCAACCCTCGTCTGCCAATGCAGAGCAGAGAGCGTCGCCGCAAATCAATTCACGCAATTGGTAGCGCTCGCTCGGACGGCGATAGGTCCGCCAGCCAGCGACAGTCCATCAGACTGCTGCCAAGTTACTCGAAAAGATCTAGAGCGGTATCCCCCTGCCCAACGTGGCCGGTGCTTAGCCGCCCACGTTTTGGCAATTATTTGATCTTGCAATATTCGCGGCTCCAGAAGCGACGACCGTGATCGAGAAGCGCCACGGCCGCCTGCTCCTAATTAAATAAGCCTATTTTAAATTAAAGCATCAGTCCATTTATATATTTACGCGATCGATTTAATAATTAATACATCGAAATCAATAACAAAGAGGCTCTTGCGTCCCTCCTTGCGAGGCGACACCGGAATTTTACGGCTTGCCTCCCGGATGCACTCGGTTCGCGAGATGATCTTTGCCTCGCGCAGATCGGCAACTCGCAGGGAGCAATTGGAGCCGAAACTCAGCCCCAATTCACGAAGACGAGGCATGAAAGCAGCAGTCTCGCAATACTTTGCACCAACCTGTGCTTATTAATTTGCGCATCCGACGATCCAGGCCCACCGTGAAGCGGCGGACGTGGCCTTCAATGTGTTGCTGGTCATCCCATCGGGTCAATGTAGCCGTCCTCGTCGCCCGGGCGTACGTTCCAGAGCGTGAGACCATCGCGGGGGATCCGATGGTGGTGCGCTCTAAGAGCGAGACGCGTAGCCAGAGCGCTGATGCTATCCAATGGCTGGGTTATGGCTCGGTAGCCGGCGCATGTGTCCTGGGGTGCGGCGAGAAGAGTCCTCGATGCTCTCGCACGAAGCTTCGCATCTCCTGTTGCTGTCCCGCACGTCTCTCGTTCGCTTTAACGCGCAACAGGGCCTCGGCAAGCCGCGTTCGAAATCCATGTGAAGCTAAAACCGAAACCAGTTCCCGGTTGACGCGCGAACGCGGCCAAATCGACCGCCATTAAATGATATATTTGATTATTGTGTATAATCATGATGACTCCATCGCAAAATTGAAAAATATGTTGGGGAAAAGAAAACATGGGAGGTTGAAATGGAAGCTGCCCGCCGCTTTCGCGCAATGGCGTTACTTTGCCGACAGACTGCCGCACTCCAACCTGAGAGAAGCTGGAAACTGCTTGCAGAGGCAGAGTATTGGGAACATCTGGCGGCTGCGGCCTTAGCTCATTGAGCTTCGGTCGAGCGTTCTTTGTCTTTCGCTTTTCGTCGACTTCTTACTTCAAGTCATTTTCTGAGGCATGTGATGTCGAGTACGCGTCAGATCTTTTCTAGTGCTGTTCTGAGCGAACGGCACCAGGCGCTTCTGGAGGAGCTTAGAGAGGTGGAGAAGCTTCGAAGTAAGCTCCGACATGTAGAGGCAAAAACAATCGGCAGAAGACGGCGTACCAAAGCGAGCGGCAGAGCAAGAGCCGTTTAGAGACCTGCCGGGTCCGAAGGCTGACCCGCGTTGGCTCACTCGCGCGGCTGATGCACGGATGCCCGCGCTCCTCGCATCTGCCACTACTTTGAAAGGGGACTGGGCGCTTTCATCCCCGCAGTAGCGAGCCTCCGCGATGACGTCGCTGCGACATGTCGCCAACCAGCCAGGCCGGGGTGCCCCACAACGCTTGAACTAAACTCGGCGGCGAGACCGGCCACCTGTTCAGGATCGCGCCTTAGCTCCGACTTTCATTCGACGTTGCACTTCGGAACACTGCAACGAGTCGATCGCCTTCCCAAAGCTCAACGTCGTGCTCGTCATGCATTTGCTCGGCTCGTCGTCTCGCCGCCTGCTCGTCAATGCAGTCGAGCTTTGCAGCGCAGATCACTTGCCGGCTGCCGTCCACCACGAACACCTTGTACCGCATGATGCAGTCCGATCCAAAAGGGTGACCACCATCGTACCCGATTGTCCGTCTGAGGCAGTGCCAAACCAAGTGCGACGCACCGAACCTTTGTACGTGTAGCAGTTCGGCCGTGCCTGCTCGTTCAATCCCTCGGCCGCGCGGCGGCAGCACCTTATATGTCGCTACCTCAGTGGCGTAATCTCACTGCGTGCCGAAGCGTGCGGCTCGAGCTCAAGAGCGAGAGGCCACCAAGCGTCATCAGCAGCACACCGAACCAGGCCGTCCAGCTGCGCGCTTCGTCGTGCGCCTCTGCCATGCGCGCGCCCAGCGGCATATCTTGAGGTGGGTTGGCGGGCGCGGCGGCGAGAAGCTGCCCAGCGTCGACTTGGCCCGGCACGGAGTGTTCGGGCGTGAGCTGGTTGCTGGGAATATCTACGATGGCGGCCGCCGACATCAGGGTAGAGCCCGTGCCGAGATCGGGAGCGGCATCTGCTACCTGCATTTCGGGTACAGTCGTCCGAGATCGCTCGGGCGGCGCGGAGCGCAGCAACTCCGCGCGCGCATCAACGACCGCGCTCCGCCCGGCCTGCGTGGTCCCGTTTCCGTCCAAACTGGCGCTGCGGTCTTTGGCCACGCGAGCCCGAATGGGCTTCTTCACCGTCGCGATGCCCTCGACCAGGAACCAGCATTTGCGGCGACCGTCCGTTCGGTAGACCCAATGCTGTCCGCCACTGGTCGAGGTACCGGGACGCGGCACGCATTCGGCTTGCGGCGGAGAGGTTACCGCCGGTTGGGACGTAGCAGTATTGAAGAAGTCGGCAACAGGATTGGAGGACGCGGGCGCCGCCGAAAAACCTCCGACAAGGACCAAACTGGCGAAATACAATCGCAATTGACCGGACATCGAAAACTCCCGGGTGCGCCCTCCCCCCGCTTGAGCCTTAGCGGCGACAACGGCTCCCATACGGCTTAAATCGGGCGGCGCGATGAATTAATTGTCCTCTTGACCACCTAATTAATGTGCCGGCCCAGCACTCCAGGGGTGCAACACGAGGCAGCGCGATCGATTCATCGATCCATCTGAGTTGCGCCGGCCCTCGCTCCCGCCCACGATCTGCGCCGCGGCCGCCGGTCGATCGCCATCGTTGCGCTCGTCGAAACACGAAAGCGCAACTCGCCGAGGAATGAGTCTGTGGATGTCACGAGACGTGGCTACCCCTCGCAGCGAATTAAATACTTCGCCACGATATTACCACTGTCGCGCCTTTCTCCCTGCCACCTCTCACATTTAAATGTGGATTGCAGGATCAATATTTAACTGACGGCTTGTCTGCTCCCGGATTCCCGACTTGTCTGCCTGGGCCTTCTGCCCAAGATTCGGATGGAGCCATGAACACCGCGCATTTTAATTCGCTCTCCATTGACGAGCTCTGGATACTTCACCAAGAGGTCGCCGCCCAACTCGCTCAGAAAATGTTGGTGCAAAAAGCACATTTGGAGGAAAGGCTCCACAGGATTGCACTGGCCAACGAGGCCACACGGCTCAATCGTAAGCGCCGCCGTCCATACCCGCCTGTCCGTCCCAAATATCGCAATCCGAAGAACCCAGCGGAGACATGGTCGGGTCGCGGCAGGCAGCCGCGATGGCTGCGTCCGCAGCTTCGAAGCGGCCGAGATTTGGACGATTTCCTGATCGATGGGGCTTCAGCTCAAAAGCGGCAGACAAATTGAGCGCCGATTGCGGCATTTGAGACGGCGCCAGTTGCTACCTCCTGGGGCTCTGAGCTCTTCACATCATAGTTTGAACGCGGGGTCATAACCATGCTTGGAGGCATGGCCATAGCGAGCGCACTTGCGATCTGTCTGATGGTCTAGCTGAATCGCTCGGGGGGGCCCGCGGCGCAGTGAAGACATCGACGAGAATCTCAAGCGCGCGATGGTCCGCGTCTAGTCGGGGCGCCCTCTGAAGTGCCGCCTAGCCGCATTCCACGCTCGAAGGACTGGAAGGAGGAGGGCGACGAAAAAAACTCTGATTGCAACCGGCGTCATTCCGCGCCGCAGGAGTGGTGGGTCGTGATCGACCGAGCGGCCGGCCGTCGTGTTGATCGTCACCGGAGATGGGGTTCCTGCTCGCCGAGTAGGTGCCCGTCTGCGCGAGGGCAGGACAACTACAACGAACAGAACGTTCACCAGTAGCCATATTCCCACAATGAGAAGGAAAGTACGCACGAGAACGACCATCGTTGATCTAAAATCGCCGAGCTTACTCCTGCCTCATAACCCGGCGCGCAGCCGGCAACACTGCGTTCGCGGACGGAGCCGCTTCAGCGCAGCCGGCACATTTGGCGTGCCCCAAGGCCGTTGGGTCCTGAGCGCTTCGCAAGCGTCCAGGATGGCTCACAGCCTAGGGTCCAGACTCAATTGAGCCAATATGC
>NZ_AJQF01000554.1:0-5959 GCF_000261705.1 Bradyrhizobium genomosp. III
GCGGGGCGCTGTCCAAACAACCGGGGCCAGCTCTGTTCCTCGTTCATTCGCTCTCTCCTCGGCTATCCAAGGAGGGGGCAATTCCTCGTGACGTCGAGGGGGCAGTTTTCGATGGCGCGCGCGACAGCGAGCCGACTTTGTTGTATCAGTCTGGCTCTGCCCTTTGGCAGAGCCAGAAAGCCAAACAAGCTCGGCCGAAGCTGTCTCGATGGGAGAACTCCAGCCATCTTGGGACGTCAAACAGCACGCGCCATGTTCGATGCGGAGCGCGTTTTCGTACGATCGCTGTCGCTACTGTCGATCAGGTTGGCAGCAGCCATGTGCACTCCACGACAACATACTCCGGAATGCTGTCCAGCGAGGACTTGCCGACGGCCCGAATTTGACGCGTCTGAATGCCAACGGGCGATCGAAGCGATTACCCCTTCTGGGAGTAAAGAGTCGGAATTCGGTGGAGGAGCTCGCCCGGACCTCAACGACGAAAAATCAATGGGGCCGCGAGACGATGCAGTCCCGCGGCCTCGCCACCGGAATTTAGTGAAAAGACAGTTTAAGTATAAAATCCCTCAGCCGGTGTTCTTTCAAGTAGAACACCGTGTTCCAACACTTGCCAATCCGGACAGCTACGGGGAAACGCGTGCAACCGCAGACCAATGCGGCCGCGAGATCGATGAAGAAGCCGGTAAAATTACGGTTCGCCTGTCCTATTCGCCTGTCATAACGGGTGCCAAGCGTCGAAAGAGTGTATCAGCGAGCAGAAGCAGCGCTCGATGCTATGCGCTGTTTGTAGTCGTCGGCGTCGTGCGTAATGGTGATCCTGCAGGTGCCGTTTGAGCGTATCATTGCTGTTGCGCTGATTGCGCGATGTTCGTGCATAACTGCCGGTTGCCGAGGCCCGCTTCAGCGTACGGCTTCCGTTCGCTTAAACCATTTCCTCGGTAAGCCAATGTAGTAGCCGCGCATGCGAAGCTCTGCCTCTCATCTATTGATGTGTTTCGCAAGCGGAACACACCACCGACACGATTGATTATTGCCTCACGCATCTCACGCGCATCGCGTGACGGAGACTTCGCGACGACCGACCTAGTGCTGACGCCAGAGGCCGCCACGCCAGCGGCCGGATCGGTACTCGCGGCTCGTTGCTGGGAAGTCCGGCCTTCAGACCGGCGTGTCGTAGGTGATGGGATAACGCTCTGGAAACGGCCCTCCTGCGTAGTCAATCTCCGCGGCGGGACGGACGCCCCGGATTTGCAGGATGCGGCGAACGATTTCCGGAACTTGGATGCGGCTGATCTGGTCGCCGAGGCAGGTGTGCATCCCGTAGCCCAGATGCATGTAGACCGACTCCGGCCGGTCGATCGCGAAGCTGGACGGCGCCGGCAGTTGCAAGCCATCGCGCATCGCCGACCGGGTCGAGATCAGCACCGTGCTGCCGGCCTTGATTGTCGTCGCGCGCAGCGAGCCCTTGGCTATCCGGTAATCGGTCCGGCAGTGGCGCACCACGAACGGATTGATCGGGTTGAAGCGCAGCGCTTCCCAGCAATAGCGATACATCAGATGGTCGTTGTTGCTGCTGGCGACGTCGATGGCCTCCTTCAGGATCCTCGGGCGCTTGAACAACTCGTCGAGCAGCTGCACGATGGCCGCCGATGTGGTCTCAATCCCGCCGACCAGTGTGCCCATCATATTGGTAATAATGCGTTCGTCGGCGAAGCCGATCGAATCGTCAAAATGGCTATTCAGCAGGCGGCTGAACACGTCCTCGAGCGGCGCCCCATTTTTCAGCTGCTCGCGCCGCTGCGGGAGCAGTTGTGTCAGATAGGCGCGCATCTCCTGCCCAGCGTCAATGTTGTCCTGGTGCACCTTCGGATCTTTGTCCAGGTTGTGAAACATGTCATATTGCGTCGCGCGCGACCAGCGGAACATCGAGGCCAGATCGGGGCCGGGAAAGCCGAAATATTCTCGGGTCAGCTGAATGGGCACCAGGCGCGACAACGTGCTGACCACCTCGATCTGGTTCTGGGTATAGATCTGCTTTTCGACAGACGCATTGGCGAGGCTGCGCACCTTCTGGCGAATTGCCGGCAGATCCTCCATGCGCATGAAGGCGCGCATGATACCCTTGTCGCGCTGGTTTATTTCGGTGCAGTCGCGGCCGAGCATGAAGGGGCCGACCGAAGGGTCCATCATTGGCGCATAGGTGACGTTGAAGATGTCGGGGCGGCTCAGCGCTTCCTGCACGTCGGGGAAGCGGGTGATGAACACCGGCCCCGCGGCGCCCAACGCCAGGTTGGGCCTGACGCGCCGGATGAATGCGAACAATGCATCCGGATGTTTGGCGATCATCCATTTCAGGAACTTCGCCGCCGGCCCCTGTTTCTGTTCCGCCATTGCTGCCGCACCCTAACTCCGAAAAGCTTCGCCTGGTCGGTCGATCCGGGCTTCCGTCCACCTTTCCCCCTGCGGGAGCGAGATGGTCTTCGCTATTGCTCCAGTTGGAGCTGACCCAATCAATTTCAGATCGACTTGAGGAACTCGATGATTGCGTTGCGCTCCTCCGGAGACAGCGCAGGGCCAATGACGCCCTCATGCTTCTCGTTCGAGAATTCGTGGCCGGTATTGCGATTGGCGGGCCTCGACGTATCGATGATGAAGTAGCCCTTGCTGTCGTAGGTCCTGCCTTCAGGAGCGACCGTCCGTGTCACGATACCGACGCGGACAGGATCGAAGCTGGGCTCACCGAGCAGGAAGACTTGTGGGCGCTCCGCAACCGGGCTGAGCAGATCGTAGATCGTCGGCACCGAGCCGTTGTGCAGGAACGGCGCAGTCGCCCATACGCCGTTCAGCGGACGCGCCTTATAGCCGAAACCTGCCGCTAGACAGTTCGGCCGATCGCCTTCGATCTCCGCTTGGACCGTCCCGGTCGACCGAAGCCATTCGTCGATGCCGGATTGGACCACGGCGCCGAGCGCAAGCGCGTAGAGTTGCATCGCATGGTCCGAGAGGTGGATCGTATCCAGCGTGTTGTCAGCCTTCCGTTGGCAGACATCGATGTCGAGGCCGAGCCCTGGGCTGCTCTGGCCCGCCCTGGCCAGTTCGCTGCCGGCGGTGTCCACGGTGCGATTGCGCAGCACGTCGCCCTGGGCCGGATCGGTGCCGATATGGCTTTGCTTGATGATCTTGACGTTGAGTACGGATTCCCTCGTCTGCTTCTCCTGCCCATCGCGACCGCGCCAGCGGATAGGGCCGAAGTTCTTCCAGAACTCCGCGTCCGGGGCCTTGCCGTGCACGATGTCCGGCGTCAGCGCTGGAAGATGGCAGCCGCTGCAATGTTTGTCGTAGAGTTGGGCTCCCACGGCGGCCTTGGCTTTGTCGATCGCAGGAAAGCTGTCGGGCCAGGCTGGCGCATTCAGTCCGGTGAAGGCTTTCGCCACCAGCGGCAGGTCCTTTCCAGCGAGCTGTTGTTCGATCCAGTGCAGATTATCGAAGGGGATGCTGCTGGCAAAACGTCCCCCCTTGGGCGGGGCGGTGAGGTTGAGCTCCGCCGAAACCCCCATCGCCTCGCCGGCATTGCGCACCAATGGCTGCATAATCGAGCCGTCGTACTGCACCCAATCGAACCATGACGATGTCCAGATGTGCGGGTAGCTGACAGGGGCGTTGAGGTTGACGTAGTTGCCGTAGCGCTTGGGGTCGAGTGCGAACACCTGGTTGCCGATGCGATTGAGCGCATCGAGGCGGGTAAACCCTTCCGTGACGTCGATCCCAGCGGGCTGATCGATCAGAGCACCAAGTATTCCATCGAGCTCCTTGGACAGTTGGACGCGTGTAAGATCGCTGTACTCGGTTCCTAAAACGCGCTTCGCGAACCGCCCGAAGCGACCGTCGAAGAAGGGTAGCTTTGCCGACAAAGCGGTCTGTGCGAGCGCAGCGCGGAGCGCATTTGTCAATTGACCGAGATCGGTCACGGCGGGGCCGCCTTCAATGACATAGCGCTTCTCTTTGAAGATCAGTTGGCCGGTATGGCACGCGGCACAGGTCAATCCAACGGCAGTCTCCTTACGCGAAAGTCCGCGGATCGACTGAAACGGCGAATATGCAAAGCCGATCGGCAAACCGTACTCATTGTTCTCGCTTTCGGCAGACTCTATGAATCCAAACCGCAGTAAATAGCGGTTGTCAGAAAACCGTTCTCGTTTGAAAAAGGGGATAGCGAAAGGCGAGTTCAGCGGCGCTTCCAGGGCGAGAAACCATGACAGCGGGATCGGTAAGGTCTGCGTGCCCTGGGCTTTATGATGGAATCGATCGGCGTCTTCGGCGTTCCAGCCCTGATCGAGCGAAACCTGCTCGCTCGCGGAAACCGGTTCAGGGAGACCAGGCGGCGTCAGAGCTTCGATTGTCGCGCCAAGCTGGGAGCTGGTCATGACTGCGATCAAAGCAATGACCACGATGATCGCCAGAAGAACAAGAAAGCGTCGCCACCAAAGGCGCCGAATTGCGCTGGTAACTGTCGACATGGCTCCCCCGTGTCAGCGAACGGCCTCCAGCAGAGAGCCGTGCAAACAGTAATACTACAACTACATGATCTTGTAGGCTTACCCCTGCTGTTGACGTCCTTGAGACGCGATCACTATTCTTTCTGACGTCACAATCGGTGGTCTGTGGAATGGGCGAACTTGACCGCATAACAAGAACATCTAGAGCGTTCGGACGAGCTCTTGTTCGAGCCGCCATCCCATCCTCGCGATCGAATTTGCAGTGACGTTGGGTCCGCTGTGGGAGATCGGGGGGCTGTAATCCGCGGGAACGCGAGCGAACGGAATTGGCCGGGCGCCTGAGGGCAATAGGCTCGCACTCGGAGATCAGGACTCCGTAGGGCGCAATGACCATGAGCATACATCCGGCCACGCCGATCACGATGATGCAGACGGCGAATTCGAGCCAAGCAACGCGGCTACCATTTAACGGCTTCGTTTGGCAAGCACGATGACGGCGCGGCTGACCTGAATTAGCAGCATCGGCGTCAGGCTGTAGCCCGCGACAATGCTCCACATCGTGAGCGTCGGTGGCAGACGTGGAAGACCTCTGTCATCGGCGGCCAGTAGAGAGGGACTGCGAGCAGAGGGCCGTACAGGCCGAGCGCAGCCAGACCCATGGATTGCGCGTGAACTCGTTGAAAACGGTACCGGAGCGGCTGCTGCGCATGGCGACGACGCGCCAGAGTTGTGCGAATGCGACGGCGAGGAATGTGGTGGTGACTATGGCCTCGCCCGTCCAGCCGGGCCGAAACCGCCAGTGTCCCCGCGGTTCTCGCGCTTACGAAGGAAGGCCTCATATCCCTCCGGGTCAACCTCCTTCAGGCGGTTCAGCGCGCGCTTAGCTTCCAGATCGGCGGACTTGCTATGACGCTGTTTGATCTTTTTACTTTTGCTTCCATCTCTGCGAGCTGTCCCGTTGCTGTTGGTACACTCTCGGGTATTGTCTCGAGCTTCGCGCTTGGTCGCGTCTCTTCGAGGCCTTCGACGCACCGATTGGGATGACGAGATGCTGCGGCTCGAATTGAACGACCTTCTCGAAGGTGGGTTTGAGCCGCTCGACGATCTGCACGAGGCCGTCCAGGCGCTGCTCGACCATCCGCGGCGGCGGCGGCGGCGGCTCCGGCGGCCTGCTGCCCGCAGGGCTGATCCAAGCGACCAAGTTTGCATCGTCGCTGTTGAAATGGTTGAAGTCGAGTCGACGTCAGCATCGTCACCTCCGGAGACGTCGGCGTCGCGGCACCGGAAGCTCTGGCAGTATTCCGAGAACGGCACGATCCCCGGCACCGACGACACCTAGCAAGGGATCGACTGCATGGCCCATCCTTCCGCGCAAACGCTCGGGTACCCACGCTAGTAGCCGTGTGCGAGCAGTAACGCCGTCGTGGTCTAGTCATCTGGAACGGAAGTTCGTGACATTAGTT
>NZ_AJQF01000555.1:0-5736 GCF_000261705.1 Bradyrhizobium genomosp. III
TCAAGCTACTGTCCGAATTTGCGGGGCCAGCTCTATAGTTTCCATTCATTCGCGCAGACCCCCGAGCCACAGCTGTAGCAGCGGCATTGGAGGCGGGCAATTGTGCATCATTCTCGTTGAGCTTCAGCGCCAACTCCACCAGACGGCGGAATCGCCAGTTTGCGGCCATCTCGAGGCACCCAGGCAGACTTGACTTACAATGCAGATGCATTACATTGGGATGTCGTGACGACGCAAGGAGCCGCTATGGCCAAGACCGCCGAAATCCTCGAGATCCCCGCGACCATCACAGACCGCGGCCAGACGACCGTGCCCGCCGCCATCCGCAAAATGCTGGCCCTGGGAAAGCGCGACCAGGTCGTGTTTCGGGGGCTCGCTGACGGCACCGTTGTGATCGCGAAGAAGCAGTTGAGCGCCGACCACGGCGATCCGGTGATCGGCACGTTCCTCGCGTTCCTGGCCCGCGACATGGGGAGCGAGCCAGCCCGGATCCGGCCGGTGCCGAAGTCGCTGGTCGCGCGCGGCAAGGGCTTGGTCAAGGGTGTTAAGGTCGATCTCGACGCGGCGCTGCCGGAAGACGATACGTGAGCGACGACACCTTCGGGGTTAACGGTTGGACGGTCTACGCCCATCCGCTATTTCTCGACCAGTTCGAGACTATGATCGCGGCGGTCGAGAAGGCGCGCAAGAAGGATCCGAAGGGATACAAGAAGAAGCGCGCCGCGAAGCTCCTGTCGGCTGTCTTGAAGGTGGCGTTCGACGACATTCCGAGTGACCCAACGCGTGACGTCTATCGGCAGGGCGGCACTCTCGGCGACGAGTACAAGCACTGGTTCCGCGCGAAATTGCTGCAGCAGTTCCGCCTGTTCTTCCGCTATCAGCAATCGGCGGACGCCAAGATCATCGTTCTCGCCTGGGTGAACGACGACTCGACGCTGCGCGCCTACGAGAGCGCGAACGACGCCTACGCCGTGTTCAGGAAGATGCTGGACCGCGGAAACCCGCCGGACTCGTGGAACGAACTCGTAGCCGCGGCCTCGACTGGCGAATCCAAGACGCGTCTATCGCGCTCGACGCGCGGGAGATGACCCCAGCTGGCCTCGTTCGGCCGCGACCGCCCGCTGATCCGGCCCGCGCCGCCGGCACCGGTCTGCAGCGAGAGACACGATTCGGCCAGGAAGAGTCCGTGAAATGCCCACCATCCAGCTGTCGGCTACGCCCAAAGGCAGCGGCGAATGCGCCGACTGTCCGGCGACATCATCATCAGCATTCCACCTGTTAAGCCGTGTAGACGGAGGCGACATTTCAGCCCTCCGATGCGGGTGAACCGGTTCGTGTTCCTCAACCTTCCAATACTTCAGCCTCGATCCCCTTTACCTGCGGGCATCAATGCACCTCCGACCTGCCCGCGGGTTCCCGTCACCAGTATCCGCCCGTACAATGGAAGTTTTGGATGTCGGCAAGCAGCGGCGCGGCCGCGTCCTTGGCCGAGAGCGACGGCTTTTTGATACCCCAGTTTATACCGATCACCGGGTCGTCCCAGCGGATCGAAACCTCGTTCTCCGGATTATAGAAATCATCGCATTTGTAGAAAAAGTCCGCGGTCTCTGAGAGCACACAACGAAACCGTGCGCGAATCCGCGCGGAACCCATAGTTGCCGCCGGTTATGCTCGCTTAATTCGACGGCAACGTAGCGTCCGAAATTCGGGCTCCGGACGCGGACGTCGACCGCGAGGTCGAGCACCTTGCCCCTCATTGATGGATGTCCAGACAATCGGACTCGCGGCGCACTAAGCGGAGTTGAGTGAACGCTAGTGAGGCTCGCGACAATTAACTACAGTCGCCTTAAGATCGTGGAGCATGCCCGTGATCCCGTCGATGAGCTCGTCGATTTGATCCTTGTTGACGATCAGAGGTGGGCATATCGACAATGCATCGTCTACATTCCGCACGATGATCCCTCGCTCGTGCAGCAACCGGCTCGCAATGCTGCCAACATCGCCCGGAGTAGTAGCGGCGACTTTCCGTTTCTTGTCCAGCACCAGCTCGATTGCCGCAATAAGGCCAACGCCACGGACCTCCCCAACGAGTGGATGGTCAACGAGCGTGCGCAGCCGTTCCTGCATGTAGGCCCCGATGTGGCCAACGTTCGCAATCAGACCCCGCTCCTCGATGAGTTTGAGGTTTTCGAGCGCTACGGCGGCTCCGACCGGGTGACCACCGCCCGTGAAGCCATGAGCCAGCAGTCCAACCTTATTGCTCTCGTCCGCGATTGGTTCGAACATGTAGTCATTCATTATGATCGCAGATAACGGAAAATAACTGGACGTGAGCTGCTTCGACACCACGATTACATCGGGCGCGATGTTGTAGGTTTCGCAACCGAACATTTTTCCTGTCCGGCCAAAGCCGCAAATCACCTCATCAGCGACCAAAAGGATGCTATGCTTTTTTAGCACACTTTGAATTTTGTCCCAGTAAGTCGGCGGCGGAACGATGACGCCGCCCGCGCCCATGACAGGCTCACCGAAGAATGCTGCAATGGTATCGGCACCTTCGCGCTGAATCAGCGACTCGAGCTCCTCGGCCCGACGCGTAGCAAAGGTCTCCTCCGATTCGCCCGCACGGCTGTCCTTGTAGAAATGGGGGGAGCCCGTGTGCATAATGTTGGGGAGCGGCAGATCGAAAGAGCGGTGGTTGTCTGGAAATCCGGTCAGGCTTGCCGCACCGATCGTGACGCCGTGATAGCCGCGCAACCGGCTGATGACCTTCTTGCGCTGAGGCTGGCCCGCTGCATTCGATCGATAGGCGATCAGCTTCAACACCGTATCGTTCGCTTCCGAGCCGGAATTTGTGAAGAACACCTTACTCATTGGCACCGGAGACATCTTCACCAGCTTCTCGGCAAGCGCGATGGAAGGCCCATTCGATCGTGATGCGAAGGTATGATAGAATGGCAGGATTTGCATCTGGCGATGCGCGGCTTCGATAAGCCGCTTTTCGCTGAAGCCAAGACCCGCACTCCAGAGACCGGCCATCGCATCGAGGTAGCGTTTTCCTGCCGTGTCGAAGACGTAGGGGCCCTCGCCGCGTTCAATTATGAGCGGCCCGGCCCGTTGGTGCGACCGCGCGTTGGTATAGGCGTGAAGCTGATAGGCCACATCTCGGGCCTGTTGAGAACTGGGCAGCATGGTCGGCGTCACATCATCGGTTCAGAATTGGATAGGGACCGGAGCATCATGTGGGGAAGCGCCGGTCCGTTTCCGGCTTCTCTGGGCCTTGCGATAGTCGTCGTTGACGATCGCTTTAAAGGGATTCGCTTTTGCCTATGCCTGACCACAGGCTTAACTGGCGGCGCGACGCACTGTCTGGAAGTGATCACAGAAAGGTGACGATGTTCAGCACGACAAAGCGTCGGATTTCCGGGACGCGTTAGTCGCCGACGGGAGCTTCCATCAAACTGCCGGCGGCGTTCAGGCCGTAGAGAGTCGGTGGTCGTAGCGCCGTGGACCGCGGTTACGTATTCGAGCCCACCACGTTCAGGCCGTCCGCTCCGCTAAAGGCCAGCGTGTCATGTGTGTTTAGCACGTTATCCCAGCTGCTGCCGCGCGTCGTCACGGACTGGTTGGGCTCCGAGCCAACACGCGTGATGAGTAACACTGTAAGCAACAACCCGCTCTGATTGACCAGTTTCTTGTGGGCCATCAGTGATCTCCTTGATCTGGTCGGTGTCCCGGCTTTGCGCGGTGATCTGCGACCGAGTTTGCCCCAGAATACCTTAACTCGTTGAGTTGGTCGCCTGCCAAAGCTTGTAGGCTCACTCCCAACCGGCACCGTCAAGTTAACGAATAGGGGTGGCCGATGGGGTAGACGACCGGCATGCCGACCGCCCGGGCCCCTCTTTATCGCCGCCATCGCTTCCCACCGGAAGTGATCAGCTATGCCGTTTGGTTGTATTTCCGGTTTCCCTTAAGCTTGCGCATGGTCGAGGAAATGCTGGCGGCGCGTGGCATTGGCGTGACCTATGAAACCGTGCGCCAGTGGGGACGGAAATTCGGCAAGCCGTTCTCCGATCGGATCCGCCAGCGCGCTCCCGCCCGCGGTGACAAATGGCATCTGGACGAGGTCGTTATCTCGATCGCGGGCGAACAACATTGGCTCTGGCGCGCTGTCGACCAGAATGGTTTCGTTCTCGACGTCTTGATCCAGCGCCGAAGAGACTCGCGCGCTGCGCAGCTTCTCATGAAGAAGCTCTTGAAATCCGCCGGCACGCCGCCGCGCGTTATGATCACGGATAAGCTGCGTTCGTACGGCGCTGCGAGGGCGAAGATGGGCTTACACGTCGAACATCGCCAGCACAAAGCTCTCAACAATCGGGCCGAAAATTCTCATCAGCCGACGCGAGCGGATCATGAAGCGTTTCAAATCGTCCCATCAGGCTCAACGCTTTCTGTCAGTTCACGATCAGGTCGCGAACCTTTTCCACATCCCCTATGCCGGAGCCGCCACCGCCGACTTCCGTCGTGCTTCGCGCGAGCGAGCCTTTGCGACTTGGCGCGAGATCTCCAGGACAAGCGCTATCGCCGACTCTCGACCTCTGAGAATCGCCTCCTTCGGCTCGGCGGTCGATTAAGTTGACGATGCCCTTCCGGGATGCGTGGGGCGAACCGGCGCAGCGGTTCGACCTCGGGCAACCCAATCTTCCAGCCGAATTTGTTGCTCCCTATGCCGAGGCGTTCCGGGGGCATCATGCATCGTCGTCACCTAGCACGCGTCACCAATGCTGGAAAGCACTGAAGTTCTTTGCCCGCTTTCTCGCCGATAGCGGCAGGGTTCAGGCGCCGGCCGATTTGACGACCGAATTGTTCGGCCAATACATCTTATGGCTGGACGCCTTGCCTTCCCGAACCGGCAAACCCTGTGCTCAGCTTTCGCGCTTACTGGCGGCAAGCTAACGGCAATCCATCGTTGCGTCCGTTTCTTGACCTGCGTCGTGAACGCTATGACCGAGGTGCGAGCTGAGTGTATTTCGCCGTGCTTTCGCGAAGGCGCGGTCGGTCGCCATGCGACGCTCGATCATCGGCGCAATCAGTTTAGCAGGCTCGGTCCGCGTCATCAGACCTACGCTATGCGTCAGGATCTCGGCGTAGCTTCTGAGATCCCTAAAGACCGCCGCCGGCAGCTCGGTCGTGAGCTTGACTGGCTTGTCGTCTTCAAGCGGCCCAAGCTTGAGCTTCGTCATGGCGCTCCTCCATTGCTGTAGGGCGCCAGCACCAAATCGCGCGTGCCGATCACGCGGACCGGAAACCTGGCCGGATGGTCAGCGTCGGCTGGATGTTGAGCTGACGCTGCACGACCAATTGGCCGGTCTGGCTGATGCTGATGGACGCACCGCTACGGATCGCTTGAACGAGGTTGTTCTCATTTGGCTCGTGCCGCCTCTGCTCCGACGCTGAGCATGGTCGAGAGAACGGCGGCCTTGAATAGCATGCCCCAGTGGTTGTCGACATCGTCCTCGAGTCCGGCATAACCACCACTGTCGGCGCCCGGCTGGCGCTCCAGCACGATCGAGTTGCCGTCCGGTATGATGATGCGAGTCCAGACCAAGAGGATTCGACTCTGGCCGTCCGCACGGCCGCTTTTTAGGCGATGATCTGACTGGCGTGGGCGCGCTCTCGGTGCAGTTTGGGCTTTGCTTGAACTAGGGTCCAGACTCAATTGAGCCAATATGCGAC
>NZ_AJQF01000556.1:0-5516 GCF_000261705.1 Bradyrhizobium genomosp. III
TGTCCGTGATCATCACGCGCGGCGGCGTGCCGGCGTATTTCAACAGCTTCTTCATGAGCCGCTGCGCAGCGCGTTCGGCGCTGGATCAAGACGTCGAGAACGAAGCCATTTTCTGGTCGACAGCGCGCCAAAGCCAAGTTGTTTGCCCGCGATCGAGAAGGCGCTGCTGCAAAACTACGGGGTGACCACCTGAGGGCCGTGTCCGAGATCGGCCCAGAAGGCCAGCGCCAGCCCGATTTAGCCGGACGGTGGGTATGGGTCCTGGCCATATGTCCACTCGTGTCTGAACCTGTGGTCATGGCCCTGAACTAGAACCTGAGCGTCGCGTCCTACCTTTCCCTCCTTGTGGGCAGCGTCGACCGCGACGCGGATCGCCTCTTCCTCAGTGGCGTAGGGGCCGGAGTACTCGCAATTGAGCGCAACCATCCACTGGCCTTTATGGCGCGTGACGAAGTACTGAACGCTTGCCATAAGCTTGCTCCGGCATCGCCCCTGGGATCGATAAACGGGGTCGTACTCTGCAAATCTGCCGCGGTCGCCTCAACTACCGGATTTGGTGGGCTCCAAGGAGCAGCGCCTTGTAGGCTGGCCTGTTTGCTGTACCCGCGGAGACCAACTGCCGCGCCTTAGTTTCCCTTATTCACGAGAACCGGAACGTAGCAGCTTCAATCGTCGTAGATGTGGCCTAGCTGCTAGCAAGTCTCTCTTTCTCGTTGGAGTCGAAGGCTGGATTGATGGTTGAGTGCTGCGACCGTTTGCGTTTGATCGACAAATGAACCCTCCAAATAGAATGTCGTCAGGGTCCAAACTCCCGGGAGACCAGCCGCACTCGATCGCATTTGTAAGAAAGCGCTCGTGCGGGTCCGACCTTGCCTCTTTTAGATCGTACGAGGCAATAAATTTGGCATCATGGTTGCTCCACTCCGCGGCGCACACGCGGACTTGGAGGCACGCGGACATGACTCGGCGCCGTCGGGAGTGAGAACCCGACGCTGTCCCTACCGCGCCCGCGCGGCCAGTGAAGTTGCCGGCGGTGACTCGGCGCTCACGCCTCCGGAAGCGCTTATCCCTACCACGCGCTGCAAACTTCGGTGGCCAGCCTTCGCCCTTGGATAAGCGAGACCGACCACCGCGGCACCCCGAGAGGCTCAATTCCCAAGGGTGCTACCAAGCAGTATCGCTGAGAAGGACTGGAAGCACCTACCAGGATTGGTTGGTGCCGATCTAATGTGGCCTGGGGCAAATGCGCCATGGCGACTGAATTTGATACGATTTTTGATGTGATTGAGCGTTCGGTGCAGCACGCCGCCGCGGTATCGGTATCCGCGAAACTTGTCGCAGGTCTCGAGTTTCATGCCGCCGACGCGATCAGCGAGGAAAGAAGGTTGGCTCTCGAGGAGTATGCAGACGTGCTCACTCCAAGCCGACCACGCTTGCGGACGTGATCGCCCTGAGCCGCCACGTAGCCAGACTACCGGCTTGGCCGACGGTCGATGGCGATGCCGTGCGTCGCCAACATCTGCGCCTGGCGATAAAGCGGCAAATGCCAATGATACTTGGCATCGATCACATGCGCTGACCAGCCGCTCCGTGGGCAGTGTTCGGGCCCGGCATGCTGGAGGACGACGCCATGACAAGCGCGGCAGGCCAGTTTGGGCCGGCGAGTGACGATTACGCGATACTGCGCCGGTACGACGTCGAGCCTCTGGCTCTCATCGCTCCCAATTTCAAAAAGGACGCCTGCGCAGTACGGGCGGCAGGTTGCAGTGGGCATCAGGGTCTCGACGATGCGCGGCAAATACTCCGGCAGCTGACCGCGGTTGGCTCTGCGCTCGGCAGTTCGCTTCTCGCAGGTTCTTGGATTGGCGTGATCCTCGGCTGCTTCGAGAGCCGCGACGGCCTCTTCGATGCCCTCCAAAACAGGCTGTAGTTGATCAGCGTCCAGCTTTCCGACGATCGACCGAACTGCGCATCTTTCGCAAGCTTGCGCCACGGCTCATGCTGCAAACGATGCCGTGGTCGGCCATCAGGCGCTGGAACTGCTCGCTGGTGGACTGGGACACTCGGCGGCGAACTGCCGGTCAAGGAGGTTCGCCGGTACGGTCTCGAGCTGTCGATCGCCGTCATCCTTCGGCAAGCGCCGACGTCGCGGCCGCGCCCGCAAGCCTTGCAGGCGCATCAGCCGCTCAATCCGGTGCAGGCCGCAATCCGCCCCGTCGGCGAGCAGGTCACGCCACACCCGGCGTGCGCCATAGGTGCGGTCGCTGGCGACGAAGCTGGCCTTGACCTTGCCGCCGAGCTCCTCGTCGCTGCGGGATCTGGCGCTGGGAGAGCGGTTCAGCCAGGCATGGAAGCCCGACCGCGACACTCCCAGCGCATCGCATAGCCATGCCACCGGCCAGATCGTCCGGTGCTTCGCGACGAAGGCGAACTTCATGTCGCTTCTTCGCGAAGTAGGCTGCGGCCTTCCTAGGAAACAGCCGGATTGGCGTCCCCCGGAAGAGCCTGTAACACGAAGCCCAGTGATTTGGCTCGGCGCTGAAGGTTGGCGAGCACACGGCTGCGATATTGTCGCTCATATTGGTCTGCACCCGGATCTCTGTAGTGCATGCCGTGCCGCAGGGTGTTGTAGAATAGAACTGCGATCTTGCGGGCGGTCGCCGTCACCGCCTTTGATTTGCCTGCACGTGAGGATAGCCGGCGATAGAATGCGCCGAGCGCCGTATCGCTCCGTCCGACAGTAGTGGCCGCCAATCGCAACAGTGCGGCTGCCCGACTGGACGATCTTCGTGTGCGTGAAGACAGCACCTTGCCGCCGGAGATTTTGTTGCCCGATGCAAGGCAGAGCCAGGAGGTGAAGTGCTTGGCGCTCGGCCATGCCCTCAGATCCGTGCCGCACTCGCCGATGAGCTTCAGCGAGAGGGACGGACCTAACCCATGGATCTCAGTCAAATCGACGCCGAGCATTCCGTACAGCGCGGCCCTGACATCGAAGGTAGGTGTGTTGACCTGCTTGGTCTTAACGCGTGGCTTTGATAACTTTGCGCCCGCTTTTGCCCCTTTGTTGCTCAATACGGCGATCAAGGCTTCGAGCTTGCGGTCGCAGTCCGCATTTTCGCCTGGTAAACGTCGTATAGTTCCAGCGATTGACGGAGGGCGAAGACATGTTCTTCCCGGTCGTTGCCAACCAGTGCCGCGCGGATTGTCTCGGTCGAAGAATGACAACGCACGTCCCGATAGGTTGCCAACACGTCGGGATTGCGCTCGCCTGCAACAACGGCTCGGATAATCCGCATGCCGGTCCAGGTGGCGCGGAGGTGGATGGTCACTACCAAAGCTTGAGGGGGCGTCGAAAGCCTGGCTCTTGGCTTTTGGTGCGGTCTTTTCAATCGAGCTTATAGGACGCCTGAAAGAACGTACCCCAGCGTTCCATGCTGTACTTCGCAAGCATGGTCGGTTCAACGCAGCCGCTGCTGCTGCACAATGAGTCGCTTCGGCTGTTGGTCCACATCGCCCAGTAGCGGCCACCCACGCCGACGCTGAAGTTCCTGGTGACGAAGTAGGACAAGACGCCTTCAACCTGGACGCCTCGGCCCCCATTGCTCTGTTGTTCATCAAACATGGTCGTCGGGCGCAAGAGATGATGGTCACGCCCCTTGAAATCGGTCCAGGGCAGGTAAGCGACGTCAGCGTTCAAACGCCAACGCTCGGTGAGCATGGTTTCGGCGCTTAGGCCGACACGAGCTGCATTCCATTGAGTATTCTGGCTGCCAACGACCTGGTCGTCGTCCGGCGCCAAGCATGGAGGTGGGGCAGCTATCTGTACACCCCCCCTCGAGTCGGAGCTCTGTTCGTAATACGTCCAGCCGATAAAGCCGCCGACATTGTAGTTGGCGGCGCGGAGGAAATCATAACCTACGTCGGCCGTGTAGTAGGTGTACCTCCCGTTGGCCTGGCCTGATATCTTGTTGACATAGGAGAGGTTCGGGGGAGGCCCCAATCTTCGTCGTTCATGTGTCCTTTGTCGAAGCGCCCAAGGCCAATGTTGCCCTTCAGGAACACCCAACGGGCTGTCGAGACGGCCAAATAGCTCCCCGGAAAGTCCGTCAAGTCCGTGATAGGTGAGCCTCGATGTTAGCATGCTGGGGTCTTCAAGGCCGCCGGAGGCCACTGCGCTGCGGTCCCATTGGAATCGACCCCGGCTGAGCCAGAGTCGCGATCCGCCTTCGAACGACCAACCGGCCGTGTAAGCAATCGGCGCCGCGCCGGCGGGCGCTTTTGCGTAGAGCGGCGCATCGGGCCATTGCACCACCCACGGGTCGGCGCCAAAATGGTAGTTCAACCCGATCTTTCGATGTGATAGCTGCTGGAGAGGCTGGTTATGTTCGCCGGAAGAATGGCGAACGGCGGATTCTGCACCGTCGGAGGCGTTGCGACACTCGGCCCGCCGAAATGGAGATAGTCATACTCGACGTTGACCGACCATGCAGACGTAAGTGCTTGCTCGACGCCTAGCCCGATGACGCCACCGAGGCGACCATAGTCGAAATGGGTTTTCTCCTGTGGCGCGCCGCCTTCAAACTTGTTGACGACGTCGCCTCGATTGTTTTGCCAAGCCACTCCTCCCTTAAGATAGGCCAACGTGCGGCCCAGCGCGCCAAACGCGTAACCGACACGCCCAGTCCCGGTGGCAAAGACGTTGGGACCTGCCTTGCAGTTTGCACTCACGACAAAGCCGGAGGCGGCGAGGCAAGTATTCGTGCCGTCGGAGACAGCACCGCTGGCATCGAGTTCGACGCCGAACACCCAGCCATTCTTCTGCCAATTGTAGCCGACCTGGCCACCCGCGAGAAGCACTGGGGTATCGACGACATCGCCATAGATTGACGGACCGTAGGGATTGCTGAAGGAGGTTCGGCCGTAGCCGCCGCCGAGGTGCCCGCCAATATAGCCTCCCGACCAGTTCCACACCGCGGGCGGCAGTTTCTGGCTCAAGGTCTGCCGCGTTCGCTGCACCGTTTGCGACGAGCGCAATTGTCGTGGCTCCTAAAAGAAGAACTCCGGATCGCATCCAACACTTCCCTGTACTGTCTCGGCCCACGACCGAGCGCCCTTAAGTTATCGCCGCAGCAAACCGTCGGGGCGGACCAGACGCTAACAGCGACGCGCGCCGAGTCCGCCCCCAAGGATCATCGCAAGCGATTGGTGGTGATGCCGCAAAGAGAGCAAGTCGCGTGCCGAAGTGAATTCGCAGGCTATGCGGGCACTTCGTCGCGGCGTGTGGCGCCAAGTTGCTCACATTGGTCTCGATACCGACAAGGGCCACGTTACCCGAGAGTGGCCCGCTCGCGCGCTGAATGTGTACGCGCGGTGGCGCGTGCAGACCCGGCCCGTGTGATTTCAACAGGAAGCCCTCTGCGCTTCCCCGACTACGGCGCTGTGTCGCCGTTGATTTTAATTTCACCGAGCGCTACTGATGGGACTAGGGTCCAGACTCAATTGAGCCAATATGCGAC
>NZ_AJQF01000557.1:0-5514 GCF_000261705.1 Bradyrhizobium genomosp. III
TTCGGGTATCATCCCGACCTTGAATCACGACTCACTTTCCAAGAAAAGTGGGTACTAGCGAGAAAAGAGGCAGGAGCTTTTTCAGGGTTTCGCTTTCGCACTCAAGGGCTACCGGCCATCTGAACGCTTGTGCAACATTTTTGCCAAGCCGATGACGGGACTGACGGACTAGGTATTGGTCCGCCTACGAAGATCCATATGCACGTCGCTCCACTTGCCTCACGCGATTAAGGACGACGTAGGGATCCTGCGGACGCAGCTTGTCGTTCTCGTTACGATGCGCGCTGCGTTAGCAGAGAGCATGGTGGGTGTGATCAGCGTGAATGGCACTCGACAAAGCCGTGGCGAGTCATACGAGGCTGCCCTGCGTTCTGCGACGCCGCTCGCTTCCAGCGGAACCAGTTTTTCGCAGCTAAAGCGCGATAAGATTGGAACGAATCATCATCGCGCGTAGGACTCGCGCGACTCCGGCTTCTGTGTCGGCAGGCGAACTTGCGCTTTCTTCGCGGGAGCGGCTGTGTCGGGGAGACGAGTCATTGGGCAGCTTTTTTCTGATCCTTGCCGGTCCGGAGGCGCGCCTTCGAACCTATCGGCTGAACTGAAACTACTGTCCTCATTCCGCGGCCTAATGGGGCGCATTGGCCGTAGGCTCGAGCGATGCGCAAAAGCGGACGTTTCAGCTTCGACTAAAGTCGCGTCAGCGACACCTACTGAAGGTTTAGGACAAATATACGTATGTTTATAATGCGTTTTTTCCCCGCGCGTGCTGAGTTCGGCAGCCGATGATCGATCTTGCACACGCTATCATGCGGACCCAAGTGTTCAAGATTGCCTCATTTTTGCCTAAAATGCTATAGCTCTCCCGCCGGATAACAGGCCGGACGGTCTCAAAATGTATAGGATCAGCAGTTTCAAACGTTCAGCCCCTCAGTTGACCTTGGGCAGCATAGCGCTAGCCGCGGTTACACTGACTTGCGTGTACTTTCAGGCGCATTTCGCCGCCGCGGCGTTCGCCTATTTGTTAGTAGTCTTACTATTTTCGTTGATGGGCAGCTTCATTGCTTCATCAGCGCTTTGCATCGTCGCAATCGCTGCTCTCGCATACTACTTTGCGCCGCCGGCGTTTAGTTTACGAATCGATGATCCCCGCGATGTTCCTGTGGTTGTTGCATTTCTTATTGTCTCTGTTGTCGGAACGTACCTGATTGGAAAACTCCGCCAGGAAAGAGAGGCTGCACGTGTGGCTGCGGCCAAGCTTCAGCGGAGTGCCTCGGATTTGGAGGATCGTGAAAAACGGTGGCGCGCAATTTTCGAGCACAATCCAGCCATGTACTTCATGGTCGATGAGGCCGGCATTGTCCTCAACGTCAATACGTTGGGCGCGACACAACTGGGATTTGCTTGTGCAGAACTATTGGGCCAATCCGTGCTCGACGTATTTCTGGAGGAGGATCGCGCATTCGTCCGCAAATGCATTCAGACGTGTCTTGAGGATGTTGGACAATCGCGCACTTGGGACGTCCGGAAAGTCAGGAAGGACGGTTCTGTATTGTGGGTGCGTGAAAACGCCAAGGCCATGCTTTGGGCCGGCGACCGCCCCGTCATCCTCATGGCGTGCGAAGATATTACGGAGCGCAAGCAGACCGAGCTTGCGCTGCAGCGGAGCGAAGCGCATTTGGCTCACGCGCAGGAGTTGAGTCATACAGGCAGCTTCAGCTGGAACGCCTCTACCGGCGAGGCCTTCTGGTCTAAGGAGACATTTCGGATTTTCCAAATCGATCTTCAGACGACACCGGCGCCACAACTCGTCATTGAGCGCACGCACCCAGATGATAGGGCTTCTGTCAAAGAGATTATCGATGAAGCGATGCGAGACCTGAGGGATTTCGAGCACGAGTACCGGCTGCTGCTACCTGACGGCTCCGTGAAGCACATCCATGCGCAGGCACGAGTCACGCGAACCGCCTCTGGTGAAATTGAGTTTGTTGGGGCAGCCACCGATATTACGGCAGCTAGGCGAGCAGAACAGCAGTTGCGCCGAAGCGAGGCCTATCTGGCCGAGGCTCAGCATCTCACTCACACAGGCAGCTGGTCCTGGGACGTCCACACACGAGATTTCGTTTATCGCTCCGCTGAGGTCGACCGCCTGTTTGGCTTTAACCCACAAGAGCCGGTTTCGCTAGAGACTATTCGATCGCGCATCCATCCGGAAGACTTGCCAGGGTTGCAGGAGGTGCAGCGTCAGGCGATTGACCAGGAGCACGAACGGTTCGAATATGATTTCCGTGTTATTCTGCCAGATGGCGGGATAAGGCGCATACACTCCGTTGCACACGTTGTCGTCGGCAGCGATGGTAATGTCAGCGAGCTGATCGGAACACATATGGATGTTACCGAGCAACACGCAGCTAGGGAACGCTTGGAAAACACGCTTGTAGCGCTGCGCGAGAGCGAACAGCGCTTTCGCGACTATGCCGAGACTGCTTCCGACTGGCTCTGGGAAACCGGGCCAGATCATCGGGTCACTCACTTGTCCGAGCACACCAGCGCTGCGGGAATTTTGGCGACAGGGTTAACGGGCCTGCTTCGCTGGGACATCGCGTGCGACATGGAAGAAGAACCGGAGAAGTGGCGTCAGCATCGGGCGACGTTGCAGGCACACCTGCCGTTCCGGGATCTCATCTACCGTACCGTAAATAGGATGGGATCTCCGATCTACGTCCGCACTAGTGGCAAGCCCTTCTTCGACGGAAACGGAAATTTTTTGGGCTATCGCGGCGTCAGCACTGACATCACCGCTACCATTCGCGCTGATCAGGCCGAACAAGAGCTGCGAAAGGCACAGGCGGAGCTTGCACATGTGACGCGTGTAACGACCTTGGGAGAAATGACAACTTCTATCGCCCACGAGATAACCCAACCACTCGCCGCTATCCTCAGCAACGCCGATGCGTGCCTCGGCTGGATGGCTCGCGATGTTCCCAATCTTGCAGCCGCGCGCTCTTCAGTCGAATGGATCATAGAAGATGCAATCCGGGCAAGCGAGGTGATCCGTAGTATTCGCGCACTCGCGAAAAAGGGCGAGATCGAGATGGTGCCGCTCGACATTAATCAGGTGGTTAGGGACGTCAGCGCGCTGGTAACACGAGAGCTGGTGAGCCACCAAGTGACGTTGCGAAGCGAGTTGGCGTCTGCGCTGCCTAGGGTCCTCGGTGATCGAATTCAGCTACAACAAGTGATCATCAATCTGGTGATGAACGGAATCGAGGCCATGGACGCAGTTACAGACCGGCCGCGTGAACTTCTGATTCAATCATCTACGGACGATCTGGGGTACGTGCAGCTTTCCGTGACCGATTGCGGCGTCGGGATCGCCGAGAATGACGCGGACCGCGTCTTGGACCCCTTCTTCACCACCAAATCGAGCGGCCTAGGAATGGGCCTTTCGATCTGCCGGTCGATCGTGGAAGTTCACGGAGGACGAATTTCAGTGGTTCAGAAAAATGGACCGGGCGCGACGTTCCAGTTTGCCCTTCCGCTGCATAAGGAGGCCATCTCGTGACAGGACGATTTGACTGGAGAGGCCAAGGCGGACATACCGAGGCTTCGACGAAGGCAATCGTCTTTGTCGTCGAGGATGACATCTCTATGCGTCGCTCGCTTACGAACCTTTTTCGATCGGTAGGCTTGGAGGTCGTGGCGTTCGGATCGGCCCGTGAAATGCTGCAGAGCACAATGCCGGACGTCACAAGCTGTCTAGTTCTTGATGTCCGGCTGCCGGGCCTGAGCGGCCTTGACTACCAGACCGAGCTCGCCAGGTTGAACATACACATCCCAATCATCTTCATTACCGGCCATGGCGACATTCCCATGACCGTCAGGGCCATGAAGGGAGGCGCGGTCGATTTCCTCAGCAAGCCCTTCCGCGATCAGGAACTGCTTGATGCCGTCGTTGCGGCGACCGAACGCGATCGCAAAAGACGAGAAGCTCAGCGAACCGTGGCGAACCTGAAATCTCTATTTGAGACCCTAAGCCCGCGAGAACAGGCAGTGATGAAACTGGTCGCGACGGGGCTGATGAACAAGCAGGTAGCCGCCGAACTTGGGCTCGCCGAGATCACCGTCAAGATCTACCGGGGACACGTAATGAAAAAGATGCGTGCCCGCTCGCTGGCTGACTTGATCAGAATGAGCGAGACGCTCGGAATTAGCGCCAATCACACTGAACAAACCCAAGTATGATTTTACAATTCCATCACTTAAGCCCACTTTCGCGAAAGTGGCTGACGGTTTGGCAGCCGCTGTACTGCGTCGGGAGGGCTCATCTTGTCCACGCCTTTGATTTCCGTCGTTGACGACGACCCCTCGGTCCGTGCGGCGACAGAAAACCTTTTGAAATCGCGTGGCTACGTCGTGCAGATATTTGCCTCGGCCGAGGCGCTCCTGCGGTCGCCGCGGTTGAACGAGATATCCTGCGTCATAACTGATGTGCAGATGGCAGCGATGAGCGGGCTGGAGCTGCTGGCAGAGATGCGGACGCGTGGTTACCAAGCACCCTTCATTTTCATTACAGCTTTCCCCAACGAGCGCGTACGCGCGTCAGCCTTGGACGCCGGAGCGATCGGCTTCCTCGCCAAACCATTCGGCGTACAAGAGTTACTCAAGTGTCTCGACAGCGCACTGCAGGCATATGGCGACCGAGGCCGCATCTGATTCGATCAACTGCGCGTTCTTGTCCGATCTAACGACGATCACGCACCGGGCAACCTCTTTGCGGCCGGAACCGCGACCTGCCCTAACGTTATTAGGAGCTAATTCTTGCCCGCCAAAGCATTACCGGCTACTGTCGGCTGCAAAACAACCTTTGACCTTGCGAGAGACGGAGGGTACGCCGGCTCGATTCATTCCAGGTCGTGATCAAAGTAATGCCGGCCCAGAGCGATCAGCGCCCCTAGCATTTAACTCCACCTGGAGCGAAGCTATATGCTCCATTGCAGAGCGGTTCCCGAGAGCGCTCGGCAAGCACGAGATTGGTTGTGCTCAGCCCAGCCGCGGTGACGACGAAATGGAGCTTCGCCAGGACGCCCCTCATGTCTTGGTCACCGCTTTTCCGGTGAAAGCGCTTTGAACGATGCCCAGCCCAAGGAATTGTTACGTCCGCTGACGCGTGCGGGTTGGACTTGTCTATAGGGCCGCCGCTTCGTTATCGATTCCCAGCGCTCCGGCTATCGTCAAGCTCCCACATCATGTGTGGCAGACCTCTGGTCCAACCCGTCAAACGTGCTCGGCGCAACACGTCCCCACCACGGCCGGGCTATCACACAGGTGTCCTCGCCGCAGCGAGCATCGGCAGCAACTGGTTTGTACTGTAGCCCCCAATTTCTTAGGGCAAACAAATCAGTCAGCAACTGCTAAGCTAAGGAGGACCGAGGAGACAGCATTGATGTCTCCTGTGTCAGAACGTAACCTAAGTTCGTCTGAGCTATGCGGGATTTTGGGTGACGAGGCGATCAG
>NZ_AJQF01000558.1:0-4940 GCF_000261705.1 Bradyrhizobium genomosp. III
AACTCAGGACTGGATAAAACTTGGGGGCAAGGTCAGGAGGAGCCTATTTTTTGACGAATATCGAAACGTTTGCGAGGCGCCGCCGGCGCACGAAGTCGTGCCTCGCGCGCTTTGCTTGTCACCTGAGCATAGGGACGTCCTTTTATGGATCCAATCAGGGCAGCAGAAGACAGCCGATGAAATTGCCGAGCTCAATCGCAACGTCGATGCGCAGCAAGCCGAGCTAAGGCGGATCTCGGATCAGATCGCAACCCTGACCCAAAGAATCGAGGGGCTGCAGAATCCGGCGCCTGTTGCTTCTCCTGCTCCTGCTGCTTCTTTGCCCCCCGCGCGCACCACATCCAAGCCGGCCAAGAGAGACGTCCGGCCCTCGAAACCGCAGGGGCTGGTTTCCGTCGGAGGCGGGCCGCTGACTGCAGAGCCAAGCACGGAACAGCGCGGATTACCACAAAATGCCTGCCATATGAGGCTTCGCCTTCCAACCACGTCGAAAACCGACGGTCCACCATCTTGATTGGCAGGCCGAGCCTCTCATTGCTCCGCGCGGTTTCGGAAATCCTGTGCGAGTCGCAAGAAGTTCTTAAGCAGGACGTGCCCCTGTGAGGTAAGTATCGACTCGGGATGGAACTGGACCCCATAGGTGGGATAATAGCCGTGCGTGAGGGCCATGATCTCGCCTTCCTCCGAACGCGCTGTCACTACGAGGTTCTGCGCACATGACTGATCAAGCGCGACGATAAGAGAATGGTAGCGTCCGACGTCAAGCGGGGTTGGCAGTCCCTTGAATAACCCTCGGCCGTCATGCGCAACGTATGAGCGCCGACCGTGCATGGGCCGACGCGCACGCGCCACCCGTCCTCCGAAAACGCTTGCAATACACTGATGTCCAAGGCAGATGCCGAGAATTGGTACGCGTCCTGAAAGTTCGCGAACCACTGCTGTCGATATTCCTGCCTCAGTTGGGGTGCAGGGGCCGGGCGATATGACCACCGCGCGCGGGTTGAGACCAACGAGCTCGCTGATGCTGATAGCGTCGTTTCGGATCACTTCCGTTGCTTCACTGAGCTTGTGGAAATAGCGGGCAATATTGAACACGAAGGAATCGTAATTATCGACGATGACAATCAAAATGCACCAGCTGGTTCAGTACCAAATGCATCAAAGATTCGCTCTGCCTTGGTGAGCGTTTCCTCGTATTCGGCCTCGGGCTTCGACAGGGCCGTTATACCGCTGCCCGCATGAAACACAGCCAGGTCGCCGTCGATCGTGACAGTGCGGATCGCAATACTGGTGTCCATGTGCCCGTTGAAGCCGATGAAGCCGATCGCCCCACAATAGACCTCTCGCGCTATGCGCTCGATTTCTGTAATAATTTCCATCGACCGCGGCTTTGGCGCTCCCGTAATGGAGCCGCCGGGAAAGCAAGCGCGGAGCAGGCTAACGGCGTCTTCGTCTCCGGCAAGTTTCCCCGTAACGATCGACACGAGATGGTGCACCGAGGCATAGGACTCGAGATTGCATAGGGCCGGAACCCCGACCGAATGCGCAGTGCAAACGCGTGACAGATCGTTACGCAAAAGGTCGACAATCATCGTGTTCTCGGCCTGATCCTTTTCGGAAGCGAGGAGAGCAGCCGCACGGCGGTGGTCTTCCTTGGGATCAGGCGAACGCGCTATCGTGCCCTTGATGGGGCGTGTCTCGACTTGTCGCCCCTCAAGTTTCAGGAATCGTTCCGGCGAACTTGATGCGATGGTCAGCTTTCCCCATCGCAGCAGGGCCGCAAAAGGCGCCGGATTCAATGATCGTAGCTGGCAATAGAAGGCGAGCGGATCAAACGAGGTCGACAGGCGGGTGCTGAAACGCTGCGCAATATTTGTCTGGAACACGTCACCCGCGAGAATCAAGTCGATCACGCGTTGTACCGCCGCAATGTAGCCGTCGCGGCTGAAGTTCGAGCGCCACGCGCCCGCTTTGCTGGGACAACCCTTCTGTGGCGCCTTTGGACCGGCAAGCAATGCTGCAAACTCGTCGGCTCGACGAAGCGCTCGTTCGCTCCGTCGCACGCGATCCTGCTCCGGCCATCCGGTCGAGACGATCCAGCATTTGTTATCCCGGTGGTCGAAGCTGATGACCACGTCATAGAAATGCAGGATGGATTGGGGCAAACCCAGACCGGCAATTGGCGGGGCAGACAATCGCTCCAATGTCCTGTTCATGTCGTAGGCAAGGTAGCCTGCCGCTCCTCCCTGGAATGGCGGGAGATCGGGACGATGCTCTTGCGGGTACTTCGCGAGTAGCGTGCGAAGGACCTTCCATGGATCGGCCTCGAGAGTCAGTCCGTTCCAACTGGCTTGGCCGTTCGCGACCCTGTAGGTGCTGAAGGGGTCGCACGTTAGATATGAGTAGCGCCCAAGCAGCTCGTGCCTTGCTGCGCTATCGAGAAACGTGAGATGCGATCGATGCCCAAGACGTCGCATCGCTGTGACAGGTTCAACCCACTGCAACTCGCGAACGTACATCGGGTTATCGGTCACAGGCGGCTGACGTCGTGAAAGTGCCGTTCCATCTGTTGCCCCACCGATGAGAATGACTCTTATCTGTGCTGGGCCGAAACATGAGGCCCATTGCCAAGTTACGCCGGCGGCGGACTTTTTGCTGCGACAGCACCAGGATCATCCTGCCGTGGAGGCGAAAGGGGTATCTGTTGATACATCGTAGTCGGCCGCGAACCGCAGCTCGCGGAGCGGTCGGACCCGTTTAATCGATTCCTGGTAGAGATCGTGCGCTTTGTACGCTGCGAGCTCTGTCTCGCTGTCGAACTCACCATAGACCACGATGTCGATATCGTTGCCGAGCTGATCGGTCTTGCGGTTACGGGCAACCTCAAGCCGGCGCGCATGCGGTATCGTGCTGAGAAGCGAAAGACCTTCGATGATCTGGTGGATATGCGCCTCGTCCTTGGCGCTGAAGAAAACGATGTGACGAATCATGGCCGTCCGTGGAGATGTCGCTAGCGGGTGCCATAACTATCTGGGAATAGATTCGGTTGCAATGAGGCTAGTCGCTTGCCGCATGATCGTCGCTTGCAACCGTCGGCGATCTGCAATGGAGCTTGCCAGATTTGCTCAGGACGCCGGAAGGGCAAGTCGCTCAATGGTTTGAATGTGCCGCGTGAGCAGGTTACAGGCGTGATCGACGTTGCGCGTTCGCAGGGCTTGCAGAATCAGGCGGTGATCTTGATTGGAGCGCGGTCGCCAGCCCACCGATCGCGCCATCGCGAACACCAATCGAGAATTGGCAAGCTGCAATCCATCGAGGCTCGCGAGCAGACGCGGCATTCCGCACGGCGCGACCAAGGCTTGGTGAAAGGCGCGGTTGGCCATCTCAAACTCCTCGATCGTCTTTGCATTGTCTCCTTCGATTAGGGCGAGCTCGATTTGAGCCAAATGAGCTGTTGTCAGTCTTGGCCCCGAATGGCGCAATGCCACCACCTCGAGCGCGGCGCGCATTTCGGCGATCTCCTTCACTGAACGGGTATCGAGCGGGGCAACCCGAACACCGCGACGCGGCACAGCGACAACAAGATGTTGTGCCTGCAGGTGCCGAAAGGCCTCGCGCACGGGGACGTGGCTGGAATTGAATTCTCGTGCAACGTGATCCTGACGGAGTGGTGCGCCTGGCGCTAAGGCGCCGCTGATAATGCGCTCAGCGATTGAGTCCGCGATGCGCGCGACCATCGTCATGTTGTCAGCAGTGATCATAGATTATCTACCGCAATAATCGGTGCATTTGCGAGGCAGCTCGATTAGCATCTCTTCGAGGGCGATGACTATAGATAATTCACGCGATTATCTACAACTGAGCGAGATTGGGTTATGGATGCTGCTGTGCAAGTCCAACGAAAGAAAGCTAGCAACGGGGCGCAGGTTCGTAATCATTGGAACGTCGAAGAGGCTAAGGCGCTCTACGACCTTCCTTTTGCCGACCTGATGCTTCAGGCGCAGCGCGCTCATCGCAAGAACTTCGATCCAAACCACGTCGAAACTGCGAGCCTGCTCAGCATCAAGACCGGCGGCTGTCCGGAGGACTGCGGCTACTGCTCGCAAAGCGCGCATTACGCGACCGGCCTGAAAGCGACCCGTCTGATGCGTTGCGCCGATGTGGTTGCGACCGCACAGCGCGCGAAGGATGCCGGCGCTACGCGCTTCTGCATGGCCGCGGCCTGGCGCACGCCAAAAGATCGCGATCTTGATTCCGTCTGCGACATGGTCAACGCGGTCAAAGGTCTCGGCATGGAAACGTGTGTCACGCTCGGCACGCTGACACCGAAGCATGCCGCGCGCCTCGCCGAGGCCGGCCTTGACTTCTACAATCACAACGTCGACACATCGCCCGAGTTTTACAGCAAGATCATCACCACCCGCAGCCTCCAGGACCGCATCGATACGCTGGCGCATGTGCGCGATGCCGGCATCAAGATCTGCTGCGGCGGGATTATCGGCATGGGCGAGCGCGTCGAGGACCGCCTAGGTATGCTCGTGTTGCTCGCCAATCTTCCCAACTATCCCGAAAGCGTGCCGATCAACCTGTGGAACAAGATTGAGGGCGTACCGGTGGAAGACACCGCGGAGCCTCCCGATCCGATCGCGCTGGTCCGGCTGCTGGCGACCGCGCGGGTCATGATGCCGAGGAGTGTGGTTCGCTTGTCCGCCGGGCGGCAATACATGACCGATGAATTGCAGGCGCTTTGCTTCTTGGCCGGCGCAAATTCAATCTTCGTCGGCGACGTGCTCTTGACCACCAATAACCCGAAAGTTGATCGCGACGCGGATCTGCTGGCCCGGCTCGGCATCACGTCCGGGCTCGCCTGACGGAAGCAGCGCGCCCAATATGTTGCCCCTACACCAGCCTAGGGTCCAGACTCAATTGAGCCAATATGC
>NZ_AJQF01000559.1:0-4490 GCF_000261705.1 Bradyrhizobium genomosp. III
ACCGAGGTCGAGGTGAAGGAGCGCAAGGATCGCGTCGATGACGCGATGCATGCGACCCGCGCGGCAGTCGAGGAAGGCATCGTCCCGGGTGGCGGCGTCGCCCTGCTCCGTGCCTCCGAGCAGCTCAAGGGTCTGCGCACCGAGAACGACGACCAGAAGACCGGCGTCGAGATTGTGCGTAAGGCGCTGTCCTGGCCGGCCCGCCAGATCGCAATCAACGCCGGCGAGGACGGTTCGATCGTAGTCGGCAAGGTCCTCGACAACGAGCAGTACTCTTTTGGTTTCGACGCCCAGACAGGCGAGTACAGCAACCTCGTTTCCAAGGGTATCATTGACCCGGCCAAGGTCGTGCGCATCGCGGTCCAGAACGCCTCTTCGGTGGCCGGGCTGCTGATCACGACGGAAGCGATGGTTGCCGAGCTGCCGAAGAAGGCTACGGCTGGTCCAGCAATGCCTGCGGCCCCCGGCATGGGCGGTATGGACTTCTGATCGGCCTCCTTAAATTCTCGATGGCATGCAAAACCCTGGCGATAATGTCAGGGTTTTTTGCAGCGAGCGGTCTGTAGCCTGCCAGTCGACGAAGAATACAGCCCATGGGCCTATCGGCCTATCCATGTGCGCGGCGGCAGGCCCCGGCTCAACTTGCTTGTGACCGTTCCTTGGCGGCGACAGGACCGCGTCCGGCACGACGCGCTGAGGGGATGGAATGTGTCTATGCTAACGATATTTTACGTTGGTCGTCCACTAGGCAGATGGCTGGGTGCTAGGCAGCAGGGCATGAACCCGCGCAGGCGCTCTCGCCGGATGCATGCCGTCGGGTTCGTCAGCTTTTGGACAGCTATTCGGTGTACAATGACTCTTGAAGTTAGCGGCGCGTGGTAGGGACAGCGCTCGCCCCGAGTATGCGTGGGGATTTCGGCGCCGAGTCACGCTCCTGCTAACTTCAACCAGTCGCGCATGCGCGGCAGAGACAGCGTCTGATCCATCCACCCGACCAGCGCCCCCGCTGCTTCCCGCGTAATCGGATCCACGCTACCGGGCGCCGGTCATCCGAATTAGCTAAATACCCCCCATGCGAGCGCTCCGCGCAGGAACTCCTCGTCCAAACTTCGCGATGTCACTCGCACTATTCGGCACTTTAATCCGTGAAAGAGTGCTCCAGCTCGGCGCACAATTCCATTGAGAAGCTTGGAACAACACAGCGCTGCAATATCACTGAGTCAGATCGCGGATGAGGTCCTCACCGAAGCCGTCAATCAAGTCCAGCGACGAGAGAAGGCGGATTGTCGCGGAGCTCGTGGCGAGCGATGACTGGCTTTGAGGCGCCGGTGCGACGGCAAGCCGATGCCCCCGGCAGCAGCTATTTGGTTGGTGAGCTCACTATAAAAGCGGCTGGCGGTGATTCCGAAGCAGATCGGCTCCAGCTAGTGCCGACTCTGTGGATGCTTGGTTGCCGACCGGCCCCCTGAGCGCGATTGGGCGTCGGGTAACGCAACCCTACGAGGAGGTTAGCCTAACGGGCCGCCGGTCCGGCCTGAGAGGAAGCGCAGGCGATTGCTCTGACACGCGATGGCGCGGGGCTCACAAACCTCAGTGACCGGCGAACCTATGTCGCTAAACATTCCCCTCTCTGCACTACTTCCAGAGAACTTCCATCGAGAGCATCGATTGAACATCCACAGAAACCGCGGCGGGTGAAACAAGGCGGGCGATGCGGCTGCCTCGTGTCTACCGATGAGGTTCCGCGCGCGGGAATAGGGCAAGGTCCGTTGCATTGGGATGCCCATACCTGATCCTTTGTGTGACGACCGCCGAAATATCACGTTTGTTCAGGGTGCTATAGCGCTCGGCAAGACTCTTAAACAACCCTCCGACCCGATCTGACGGAACAGTAAATTCGCCATAGTTAGGATCAGAGAGGATCGTCGTTCCATTCGACGTTGCCGTTGCAATCGTGTGGGTGCCGGCGCCAGGTTGGACGAATTTCAAGCTGACCAAATGGACGGATGGATCCTGCGCAAGCTCGTTTACGATCTTGTCGATGCACGAAGATGTACCGAACCTATATCGCGTCTCTTCAGCAGATGGTTCTAGGCCGGCGTCACGCAAGATTGTGCTTTTTGCCTGGAAATTGTGAGACCCTTCCGCCTTATCCTCTTTCAATTGAGTCTTAAGCTTTTCAGACTGTTCCTGCCGTCTTGCCGCCGAGCGGTGATTTTCCGTGCCCGGGAGCAGAACCCCCATTCGGGAGGAAGCGCTGCTTGGGAGATCAAGGAGCCACTCCGCGGCCAATCCAACACAGATTCCACTGACATTGGCTTGGGGCAATTCCGCCGTCCTGTAATCGAACAGAGGACGGACAGGGCTAGTGGCAACGGATAACTCGGAGCTGGAGGACAGAGAGGATGTGCTGAGGCCCGAGGTGTTTGAACTATCATCGATTGCATCTGAGGTATGCGGCTTGCTGAAGCAGAGCCCCATTCTATCGAACAATTCGCCGGGCGCCAGGCTCTCCAGCCGCGCGATTTCGGTGAGTGTTTGGGCACATTCGCTACCGTCTGCGGGCCAACTCGATTCCTCAGCTTGCTCAGTATGTGCGTATTCGCCATCGACTCGATTATACATGCTGGTTCACCGGCTTCTTCCGCGTGCGTCTCCTCAGAGGGCGCGCTGCTCACATCTTGCCTGCGACCGATATCGCGGCAAACTGACGAGGAGCTGGCCACCACACAAGCTTAGGGAAGCTATCGCCGTCATGGCAAATTGGCTGTGCGACAGTCCCAGCTTCCGGGCGCTGCTGCAGGTGTGAGGCGGTGGCCGACCAGCTAGTGACTCTTGCACAGTGAAAGAGGTCGCGCTCGTGTAATTTCAGCTTCAGTCAGGATGATGGCTGCGTTAGACGATGCCTTCACAAAACCAGGCTCGGTCGTGGGCTTGAGATCGATCTCACCCTCATCGTGCCGCGCCGCCCGGCGCCCAAAACTTCGCCTCCAAAGAGCGCGCAATTCGCGTCCCCAGTTCGCCCCGTGATCGGCTATCAGCGAGCGAGATGCTGTTGTTCGCTCTGAGGCTGCTCCTGTTTGACAGCGGCATTTCATCTCAGCCCGCCTTGCACGCCGCAACGGCCGAGCGAGCCTGACATACACCCGCTTGTGACATCTCATCGGGACGCCGAACCGGTGCTTGTGCACCCGCTCGGCCTCACCTTGTGCTCGGATATTGTAAACTCAGTCCGTCATGCTGTCGCGCTCATCCGCGCGAACAACGTTGCCGCATCTGAGGGACTCAATCCAACGACGCCTACGAAGCTCGGAGACGGCATCGGAATGTCTCGATAAATGGGTCTCCACAAATGAAGGCAATATCGGCTGTTATTCACATAACGCGAATGTGGCGGATGCAGTTGCATGACGCACTCTTCTTCATCCCAGAACATGTCTTTGACAAAGCACATCTCCTCCCAGTTTGGACAACGCCGCGGTGTCGAAACAGCGACATGCTCCCACCCAGGACGGACAAATGCACTTATCTTTAGTTCACACCCGCAAGGCCCCTGCACAAAGAAGAGACCGCAAGGGCCTGATCCCGGAGCAGTCGCGAACCGGCCATGCTGCACCCGGCCCGCCTCCAGCTTGTCTACCACCTGCGCTCGCACGCCCGCTCCTTTGCCTCTCGGATAGCCCTGAACTCTACGTAGAGGACGTTGTCGCGCAACAAGTCAACCTCCGCGATTCTCGGCCCAGCTTTCCTGAACCACTCTACAACGCACCATCCGCAAAAGCGGTAGATGTCTATCATCACTCACGCTCCTCTAGTTATGCCTCTGGTGCTCGAATTGCGCTCGGTGCCGCCGGTTGCCTGAGGACGGGCGGCGGCACGATCTGTACGTTGAGTTAGGCGACCCGCCGATCGAATCTTCCCGCTACTTATGTAAGTCCGCCATTGAGCCTCTCCGCGGCGAAGCAGTCTTGATCGGTGCCAGGCATTCACTGCTCATCGCCGGCAGAGCGCACATCACGCTTGAGCATGCGAAGTCGGCGGCTCTTGAGGCCTCATCTCGTCTTCAATGAATTGTCCCTCATCATGCCATGCTCTCCTATTGGCGGCGGAATCCAGACTTCATGATGCTCGCAGTTGCCGCACCAGATAGCTCCGGGCGACATTGCTGCTTCTGCGGGAGTGTACTTGATCCCTTGCGGCCTTCTCGCAAAGGCTGAACAGTCCTAATGCGTCAATTATGTGAAAACCATTCAGTTTTATGGCGTCCAAATCGGCTCGTACATAGCCGCAGACGTCTGGAATGCACTTCTTAGCTGGCACATCCAGCGGACCGCTGCGACCTCGATCGTCAGCTAACGGTCAGGAACAATGATTAACCGATCTCATTGGCTGCCACTGCAAATATCGCTCGATTTATAGGCCTCACTAAGATGCGGCCCTTAACGCGTTGGCTACGTGACCTTGCCCCCATATGTGGAACGGCCCGCGAG
>NZ_AJQF01000560.1:0-4057 GCF_000261705.1 Bradyrhizobium genomosp. III
CTCCGCCGCTCCAATTCGTTAACTTGACGGTACCCTCTGACCTCATCTGGCTCAAGCCGAAAGGCTGCACCGAATCGAAGCCGAACTCCTTCACAAATTGCGCAGATCGCTTCCTCAACATGGTTCAACGCTCGTCAGCTCGACGTAAGCTAAATGTCTTAGAGGCTGCAACGTTCGATGTGGGCCGAGAGGTCGCATAATTTGCTCAGTCCGACAAGGAGCAGGAAATGGATCCCTTTGATGCAGGGCAGGCTCAGCGCGGTAATGGCAGCACCGAATCTTCCGGCCGCGAGGACCGGGAAGGTGAGGAGGCGCAGTGGGTTGGAGTCTTGACCCACGCGGTGCTCGCCGCTGACGATCCGGCAAATCTCGGGGATTCTGCTCCTGCGGAGGGGGGGCACGACCAGATGCTGGAGGAGTGGGCTGCCGAAGAGGGGCAGAACCCGCTCGAGGATCGACAAGAGGCTGTAAGGCGAGTGAATGCTTGGAATCAGGGCGAGCTGAATCTTGCAATGCTGCGCCTCACCAGCCTGCCTCCACTTCCAGCCGGGCTCCACTCGCTCGACGCGTCCTTCAACCGGCTGACCAGTCTGCCCGAGACTCTCCCTGACGCGCTCAATTCGCTCAATGTTAATGGGAATCAGTTGGTCAGCTTGCCCGCGCTTCCGGCCGGGCTCGCCTTGCTGGACGTGTGGAGCAATCGGCTCACCAGCCTGCCTGAGACCCTCCCGGCCGCGCTCGAGGGCCTCAACGTCGGCAACAACCAATTGACGAGCCTGCCCGAGGCCCTCCCGGCCAGGCTCGAAAGCCTTGACGTTAGTGTAAACCAATTGACGAGCCTGCCCGAGACTCTCCCGGCCAGTCTCGGAAGCCTTGACGTTGGTGTAAACCAATTGACGAGCCTGCCCGAGACTCTCCCGACCAGTCTCGGAAGACTTTACCTTAACGATAACCAGCTAACCAGCCTACCCACGGGCTTGCTAACGCAGTTGGGGGCTGCTGCGGAGGTGGTTGTGTCTGGCAATCCGCTGCCCCAGGAGATGCTGATGAACCTGGACACAATCCAAAGTACCGATGGGTATGCCGGCCCGAGGGTCGTCTTTGATTTGTCTGAGACGCACGAAGATCAGTGGGAGGACGCCGCCGTTGCGCCGTTTCCTCTCGAGACAGTAGCTGCGGAGTCTCTTCCCGAGGCAGTAGCGGACTGGCTCAACGGGGATCCGAAGGAGGGCGATCCCGAGGTGGTGGCCAAGTGGCAGAGCTTTGCAGAAGAACCCGGTGCCCAGCAATACGCAGACTTCCTCAACGGGCTGCGGAATACCGTGAACTCTGGGAACGAAGGATTCCAGCAGGGGGTGGCCAATGATCTGCGGCAGGCAGCGGCCAACCCGCAATTGCGCGCGCAGTACTTCCAGCTTGCTCTTGACGCCAACGAGAGCTGCGCGGATCGCAGAACTTTGACCTGGAACGGCATGCAAACCGCGCGCCTGATCGCCAACGTCGAGAACGGGCTCTATGACAATAACGAGGGGGTAGCGGCCCTCGTTGATCTAGGCCGTGTCATGTTCCGCTTGGAGGCACTGGGGGGGATCGCGCGCGAGAAGGTCCAATCGCTCCGCACAGGCGGCACCATCAACAACGTCGACGAAATCGAGGTCTACCTTGCCTATCAGGCCACGCTGCGCGAGCGGCTGGGGCTGCAGCACATCGCCCCGGACATGAACTACTTCTACGACTCTCACCTCACCGAGGAAGACATTGACAGGGCTGAGACGTCTGTGCGGAGCAAGGAGGCGACGGGGTTCGCCGACTATTTGGCGACGGACTGGAAACCTTGGGACGATGTGGTGCTCCGCATTGAACCGGAACACCATGCCACGATGGAGGAAAAGCTCGCCGATGCCTTGGAGGAGGAGTTCCCGGGCCGACTGAAGCAAAAGCTCGTTGAAGCGGGACTGATCGGCGCTGAGGCCGATGTCGTTGCGGATGCCGAGCGGGAGTTCGGACCCCAGGTCAGCAAGGACATCGCTCGCGAGATCAAGGGTGCTCTGAGGGACACGGTGCTCAACAAACGCGGCCTCAGTCTGTGAAGCGGCGTCTGCTGCTTGACCACGCGGTCCTTCATCCAGATCGAAGGATCAAGCAACTGCCTGAGCGAGGTATTGGTTCAACCGCAGCGGCGGAAACTGAACTGCGACGGCTGATCAGCCATTATGCTGTGAAGCGGCAGTAGTGCTTTGGCAAGACCAAGGCCGTGACCGCCACGGCCCGGAAGATCGCAGTTCTGTTCTACAATGCTGTGCGATACGGAATGGACTATGTCGATCCCGGGGCCTCGTCCTACGAGACGCGCTACCGGACGCGAGTGGTCAACAATTTGCAGCGGCGTGCCAAGGCATTCGGCTTTGTTCACCTGCCCTTGGAGCCGAAAGTAGATGCTGCCGTTTCTTAGGAATCGTTCTCAAGCGTCAGCTCCCCGATCTTGGCGTGCAGCGTTTTCACGTCCCCCGCGGGCTCGCTCGTTCTGTTGCCACCGCGAGGACCAAAGACCTCGGCCGCCGCTTCCTGAAGCTGGGACTTCCACTGCGTGATCTGGTTCGGATGCATGTCGAAATGCTCAGCCAGCTCGGCCAGCGTCATCTCGCCCTTGATCCTTGATCGCCGCTAACGCCACCTTGGCCTTGAATGCGAGTGCGTGCTGCCGGCGGGCTCGTCTGCTCATCGTCTCTCCTGATTCGCGGGACAATCTTGCCCGCCGTCAGGCAGAAACTCCACTCATCGCCCTGTCCAGATTTCCGGAGCCAGCTCTTTCTGTTCTACGCGCTACCCGACATAGGCATCCGTCTGACGCCGTTCGAGACTTCCTGGCTAGCGCTCGCATTGTGGGGCGGTGCTTATCAAACGGAGGTCTTCAGGGCCGCATTCGAAGCTGTGCCGAAAGGCGAAGTGACGGCAGCTCGCGCTCTCGGCTTGCCGGCGTTCCAGACCTTTCTTGACATCACACTCCCGATCGCGTTGCGCATCGCGATCACCGGAACAACAACCACGGCGATCACGCAGTTCAGGTCGTCCTCCTTCATGATCGTCGTCGGCTATCAGGAATTGACCTATGTCGCCAACCGGATCGTGTCAGATACGTTTAAAGTGTTTGAGACCTTCGGAATCGCTTGTCTCATGTACCTGCTGGGGTGCAGCATCCTAAGCGCTTTGTCTCGTACGTTCGAGCGCAGGCTCGCGGTTCCGGGGCTGGGAGTAGTTAAATGACCAACTGGGTTTGGCCTGTCACCCTTTACCTTGGTAAGAGCCTTTTGGTTACTTTGTGGATCTCGCTGCTCACCGTCATTTTGGCGACAATCCTTGGTCTCCTGATCGCGGCTCTGTCGCAAAGCACGCTCACGTTCGCGCGCTTTGTCGGACGGCTTTACGTTGAGTTGCTCCGCGGCGTGCCGTCGCTTATGATACTCCTCTTCGTGTTCTTTGCCCTTCCGCAAATTGGTCTCCGCACGGGCCCACTCACGGCCGCAATAATCGGATTGGGGCTCTGGGGCGGGGCGAACATCGGTGAGGTCTTTCGAGGCGCCTTGGATTCAATTCCACATCGCCAAGAGCAGGGCGCCCGAGCGCTTGGCTTGAGCGCAACGGAAGCGCTTGTGTTCGTCATTTTGCCACAAGCATTTCGGCGTGCGTTGCCGCCCTACGTCGGGCAGCTCACCGTTCTCGTCCAGGCGAGTGCACTGACGTCCGTTGTTGGGGTGTCGGATCTCTTGGGATCGGCGCGTCAAATGATAGAAAGACTAGCGTATGTCGGAACCGGAGACTCACACGCCATCGAGATCTATCTGGGCGTGCTGAGCATATTCTTTGTGATCTGCTACGCGTTGAGCGGGCTGGCCAGTATAATCGAACGCTGTCTTCGAGTCTGAAAACAATTCCTAGTCGATCGAAACCTTCTAGGGAAAGGCAATTGCGCCGTTTGAGCGAACCCGCTCGACTCCATCGAGCGCTTTGCGCGGAGACATGTTCTAGGGTCTGTACCTAAATAGCGCCACGTGATTCT
>NZ_AJQF01000561.1:0-3916 GCF_000261705.1 Bradyrhizobium genomosp. III
CCATCTCCTCCGAGAAGGAAGATGGCCGACCCGGAGATATCCCGGTTCCCGTACAAGGAGCTTCCATACATGCCAGGGTCTACGACCACGCCGGGTTGGACGGGTGCTCGCGTTTGCGCACTCGCCCATATTGCCTTCCGCTCTTTGGACAGCGTCGGCTCCCGAGATAACACTGTTTCGCGGCTCAATGGCTGGCCTGCATGCTCCCCTACCGACGCTTCGCCGACACCCTCGCGGACGCCTGCGCACGGCTCGGGGCCGATGTGGTTCGCTACACCTTCATCGCAATGGACTTCCACCATCTATTCCTTGCCGGTCTCCCGGCGCACCCAAAGTAGTGATAGGGCTTCAATATCGCTGCGCGTGCGATTGTAGACGATGAGATGATGGCTAGCCTTTAGCAGGTTCCGCGCCATTGGCGCACCCATGTGGCCAAGCCCGATGAAGCCGAGGTCCATCGCAGGCATCGTCAACTAATCGATCGCCGAGCTGAAGGAGGCGAGTCTCAGAGGTCGAGAGTCGGCGATAGCGCTTGTCCTGGAGATCTCGCGCCAAGTCGCAAAGGCTCGTTCGCGCGAAGCTCGACGGAAGTCGGCCGTGACGGCTCCGGGATAGGGGATGTGGAAAAGGTTCGCGACCTGATCGTGAACTGACAGAAACCGTTGAGCCTGATGGGGACGATTTTAAACGCTTCATGATCCGCTCGCGTCGCCGCGTCGGCTGATGAGAATTCTCGGCCCGATTGTTGAGAGCTTTGTGCTGGCGATGTTCGACGTGAAAGCCCATCTTCGCCCTCGCAGCGCCGTACGAACGCAGCTTATCCGTGATCATCACGCGCGGCGGCGTGCCGGCGGATTTCAAGAGCTTCTTCATGAGCCGCTGGGCAGCGCGCGAGTCTCTCTTCGGCGCTGGATCAAGACGTCGAGAACGAAGCCATTCTGGTCGACAGCGCGCCAGAGCCAATGTTGTTCGCCCGCGATCGAGATAACGACCTCGTCCAGATGCCATTTGTCACCGCGGGTGGGAGCGCGCTCGACGGATCCGATCGGAGAACAGCTTGCCGAATTTCCGTCCCCCCTGGCGCACGGTTTCATAGGTCATGCCAATGCCACGCGCCGCCAGCATTTCCTTGACCAAGCGCAAGCTTAAGGGAAACCGGAAATACAACCACCGTTCATGATGAAGGATTTCGCACAAAACCCGAATGCGCAAGTGGCAGGACTGGCGATAGCAGGACCACTCCGAACACCGTCATCCATGGGCGGAGGTCAAAATCCATCCCTGCAACGAACCTGCTTGTCTTGTCATGCATTTCCCCTGTCGTGACATGCTTGTTGTCGGCCAAAATGCTACAGAGTTTACCTTCAGTCCACGGATGTGGCCGATCCACCGCGGTAGCGACGTCCGTCAAATTCCCATGTGACTTCGCCTGCTTCTAATCAGACGGGCGCAGCCAGAAACGCGTAGCCTTCACGAAGAAGGCCCATCGAATAGTCGCGGCCATGCTCCGGTTTGCGCTCTTCCCGGCAAATGGCGTATGCAATGTCGTATACGCGCCCGACTCTTTCTTCGCGGCGTCGGCAATAGGTCTTGAGCGCAGTCTCCAGATCGTCGTTGCGATTCAGTTCCTGGGCCAGAACCAGCGCATCCTCGATCGCCATTCCGCCGCCGGATGTCATTTGCGGCATCAACGAATGGGCAGCATCGCCGAGCAGCACGACACGGCCACGGTGCCAGGGGGCTGGCATCATCAAGACATCAAATGGGCGGTAGCTTATGTGCTTGTCTTCGCCGATCACCTTGGCAGCCGCGACCAGTTCGGGCGCCGTAAAGGGGGCGAGCAGGTTACGGAGATAGTCGCACACCCGATCTTGCGGAATACGAAGCTTTTCGTCCGTGCTTTCCAGGAAGAATAGATAGCACAATTCCTTCGATAGCGGCAGCGCGCCAACTACGCGGCCCGTCGGAAGGCGGTACAGGACGAAGCCATTCATCGCCTCGGTGCGAGAAACCGTATAACGCCATACCCCTTGGCCGGCGTAGTGCGGCTTGAACTCGTCGCCGAAGATGCTCTGGCGGATCTTGGAATAGACTCCATCCGCAGCGATCAGCAGATCGGCGCGATCTGTCTCGCCGTTCGATAGCTGAACCGTCACCCCTCGATCGTCCTGATCAATACGGGTGATCGTTGTGTTGAAATCGATTTTCGCGCCGCTCTTCGTCGCAAAGTCTTCCAGAATCTGTCCCAGACGTGGCCGCATGAGTCCCAGTGCGGCTGGACGATCAGCGTCCCAAATTCTTGGTGAGGACTGTTCGCTCAGAATCGTTCCCGCGCCATCGCGTACCGACACGGTATCCCAACCAAGGCCGCCTTCGAGGCAGGCATCCACCAATCCCAATTCGGCAAGTGCCCGCAAGGCATTCCCCAGCAGCGTGATACCGGTGCCGATCCGGTCACGCTTATCTCCCATCTCAATGACTCTGGTAGATACGCCTATCCGCTGAAGCGCATGGGCGACCGTCAAGCCGCCAATCCCGCCACCTACGATGAAAACCTTCTTCACCGCGCCCATTTCTCCTCCTCCACTTGTTGGTATCTTTTTTATTTCTTGGCGATCACCCCCCGGGGGCCGCCGCGTTCTATGAAAAGCATTGTATTCTGTAACCTACCAATCCTGCTCTCGCCGAGCACCACCAAGCGCAACACCGATCCCGCTTACATCCATTTCAATGACGTCGTCGGGCTCGATCCGCTCGTCCAAAGATCGGCACACGACTACCCATCGCGCGCTAGAGCGAGACCGCAATGTACTTTGGTTTCAAGGTATTCCTTGATGCCTTCGGTTCGAGCCTTCACGACCGAGGCCGCTTGCCTTGCTGCCACCGAAGGGCGCCGCCCGATCGGACGCAAGTCCTCTGTTCAGCGCGACCATGCCGCTCTGCATTTGCCCGGAAAGGCGCAAACCACGCTTCAGGTCCTCGGTGTAGACGTAGGAAATCGGCCCAAATTCGGTGTCGTTGGCCAACTTCACGGCGCGCGCCTCATCGTCGAAGGGTGTTCGCCGTCAGGACCTGTGAGACAAATTGAAGGATTTTGCGGAGGGAGGATTTCTGGTTCATCGTAGCCACCAGGAGCGAAGATGAAGCAGAAATCCGTACCGGGCAAAGTGCCGCAGAACAAGTTCTAAAAGACATTCTGCGACAAACCCGCCGGCATTATTCGTCGGAGGAGAAGATCCGCATTGTGCTGGAAGGATTGCGCGGCGAGGAAAATATCTCCGAGCTCTGTCGCCGCGAGGGCATTGCCGCCTCGATGTATTACGGCTGGTCCAAGGAGTTCCTCGAGGCCGGCAAGCGCCGCCTGGCGGGCGACACGGCACGAGCTGCGACCTCCGGCGAGGTGAAGGATCTCCGCCGGGAGACTGTTGCCCTGAAGGAGGCCGTAGCCGATCTGACCCTGGAGAACCGTCTGCTCAAAAATAGCATGAACGGGCTCTATAGGTGAATGCTCCGCATTCACCTGTCGGGTGAGAGAGGGGGAGGACGAGGCATGAGGTATCCCGCCTCTGAGAAGGCCGAGATCATCCAGCAGGTCGAGCAATCGCATCTTCCCGCCAAGCGCACGCTGGACAAGCTCGGTATCCCGCGCGCCACATTCTATCGCTGGTATGATCGCTACCGCGAGGGAGGCGTTGAAGCGCTGGCCGATCACCGGTCTCGACCAGACCGGGTCTGGAATCGCATCCCCGACGATGTGCGGGGTCAGATCATCGACCTGGCGTTGGAGTTGCCTGAGCTGTCGCCACGCGAGCTGGCCGTGCGGTTCACCGACGAACGAAAGTACTTTGTATCCGAGGCCTCGGTCTACCGGCTGCTGAAGGCAGAGCTGGCCCCGCAAATTCGGACAGTAGCTTGA
>NZ_AJQF01000562.1:0-3830 GCF_000261705.1 Bradyrhizobium genomosp. III
GCTCAGACACCTACGGCGGTCTTGAGGTATCGTTTAATCCGAATTCGCCCACATCATTTGAGTTGCGCGACAATGCTTGGAGCCGGGCGCCTGGCTTTCCGCCGCCGTTTGCCGGGCCGGTACCGGGGCATCACCAGGGCGCTCAACAGCTCGGCTCGCCGCAGGGGCTTTCTCCGGTGTCCGCCCACTCGGACGATGACGCTTTGGCGTGGTTGAGCGAGGAGCTTGCGCGGCAGATGCAAGAACCGGCATCACCATCAACTGCCAGGGCTCAGGATCTCTATCGTGGGTTTGGGGCACTGCTTGATCCGGATGCGGCCGAGTTGGATGACAGTGCTCACTTTGCGCCAGCGCCTTCTGCCAGGGCTCGTTCAGACACCTACGACGGTCTTCCATTGGTTGATCTGACCGCGCCCGCACCGTCCCCATTGCGCGACGATATCGTGCGGCGGTTTCCGATCACCTCCTCCGATGCTCAGATCGGGGCGTTGAATCCGATAGCCTTGTCCCATAACAGCGGGCTGGTGCTCGAGGACACGGAATGGCTGGGCGACGAGCATATCCTCAGGGATTACCAGCTTCAGGAGCTGGATTTGCAGAGGAGCGATTCGGATCTCGCCGCCCGGACGCGGTTCGTAGATCCCCTCGAAGCGCTGCGGCTGCGCCTGGGCGCGGAGAGCGACGTGCTACGCGTATTCCATCGCATCGTCCATGATCGGCGTGATAACGATACAGCCGACTTCCTGTTGCTGCCAGTGAACGATGCCAGTGCTACGGACCGCGGCAGGCATTGGTCGCTGCTGTTCGTTGATCGCAGCAACCGGCAACGGCCTGTCGCCTATCACTACGATTCCTACGGGAGATACAACGAGACGCATGCAAGACAACTCGCAGAAAGGCTGAACCTCGCCCTGCAGCCCGCCGGCATGGCCCAGCAGCAGAACACTTATGATTGCGGCGTCTTTGTCGTGGACGGCACGCGGGAGCTGGTTAGGCAATTGGCGCAAGGACGGGAGCCAGACCAGCTGAACCTCAGCAACGTCGTTGCCAATCGGCAGGCACTGCAAGCGCGACTCAGGGGTTGATGTCGCCGTGGGCGGACCCTCGCGGCGCTTCTCTTTGAGCTTGAATGACGGCTGGAAGAAGTTCACCAGCAGGCGCGCCGCGGCGTAGAGACGTGCCATCACGCGGGCCGTCTCGCCCCCGTCGAAGCGCCCGTATCCGACGAGCCGCCGGACCACCGACAGCGCGATGCGGTTGTCGGCAAGGGCGAGCGCGCGACGCTGCGCTTCGGAAAGACCGGTCAGCTGACCGGCGCCTCGAGGAGACCGAGCTTTCGCGCGGCCAGGTATCGGCCTTCGCCCGCGATGATCGTGCCATCGCTGTCGACGAGCAGCGGGTACCGTCAAGTTAACGAATTGGAGCGGCCGAGGGGTAGACGACCGGCATGCCGACCGCCCGGGACCCTCTTTATCGCCGCCATCGCTTCCCATCGGAAGTGATCAGCTATGCCGTTTGGTTGTATTTCCGGTTTCCCAGCGGCTCCTGAAGAAGCTCTTGAAATCCGCCGGCACGCCGCCGCGCGTGATGATCACGGACAAGCGTTCGCACGGCGCTGCGAGGGCGAAGATGGGCTTTTTCGTCGAACATCGCCAGCACAGAGCTCTCAACAATCGGGCTGAGAATTCTCATCAGCCGACGCGGCAACGCGGCGGATCATGAAGCGTTTCAAATCGTCCCGTCAGGCTCAACGGTTTCTGTCACTTCACGTTCCAGGCATCGTAAGTGGATCCGTAATCCCCGGGAAATTGACGAAACCTCAGACTCTCTCCTCAGCAGAGGTGTATCCGCGCCTGCGCTTGGCGCGCTCCAGCCGTCCGAATGCTTCGCCCGCTTCAGCGCTGGCATCGAAAGTCTGCACCATCGTCTGGCCGGTCGTGCCGATCCGGCCCCAGTCGCGGATCAGCGAGACCCCGCCGAACAAGGTCGGTTGGATCGAAAGCAAGTAAAACCGCCGCATGTTGCGGGTGGTGTCGATGCGGCGAAGGTGAAGCGGCCCTAGCTTAAGGTTCGGCATGCATGGATTCTCGCTTCCTGTGGAAGCGAGGTCCAATGCTTTCTATGAATCGATCAGGGCCAAACGATTCATTCTCTCGCTACATCAATTGCACCAGGCGGGTGTCTTCGGACTGTGGCGATGATGTGGAGGCTCCACGGCCCGATTTGAACCCCACCGTCTCGCGGCAAAACCGAGACCGCAGTCTGAACTGATCGAGAAGCTCACTAAATCGCGCCGGAGCTCGGTCCAAGCATTGTCGATCCAGCAGCCTCAGCAAGGTTTGAAAGCTGACTAGGTGACATCGGTGCAGCCGTTGAGCGATCGACGGAGCAATTGCGGACGAACGGGAAATCGAAGTCCGGACACGGGTGAATTATGGAATGACACCCGGGCACTTCTTTGCCGGTGCTGCTGCAGAGAATCAAGCGCGCGATGTGGTCGGACATCGCCGACCTGCGTCTGGCAGCCCGACCAACCTTATGGGGTGTTGAAGAAGCGCGCGGCCTCTTAAAGGCCGCATTCTCTGTGGTAGGGCAGTATCTGAAAGCGCGTATGGCCGCGCAACCTGAGGCGAGAGGAGGATTCCGATGTTCGAGGCTAAAGACTATCGCGTGTGCTGCCATCACTTTGTCACCCCGACCGACCGCGCCGTCTACCCGGCGCAAGAGCCCTTACTAACCTACTCTGAGGCCCTCCGGCAGGTGCAGACCGAGCAGGCCAAGGGCTACATGGTGGCCTGGGTCATCGATCGCACCGGAGCAGGCGCCACCAATGAGATTGGTGGTTCGAACGCATCGGTTCGACGTTGATCGTAAGCGCAGCTCTGGCCCTTGGATTGGCGCTTGACGTCTGTTTTGATTACGGTGTGAGCCGGCACGGCTTCCACTTTTCCGACAACGTTGACGCTGGCCTCAAGCGCCTGCCTGTCGTCGAACCACTTTTTAGAGCTTGATCACATGATCGCAGCCGCGCCGAAGATCGAAGAGGCTGCAATGCCGTTTCCACGCCGAGTCACAAGCAGAAGAAACTCAACCAGGACTCGCGCTGGTCAGCGTCATCAGAAACTGTGCACGCTCGACAGGACGATCGAGCCAGTGCGTCGAGGTCTATTCCTGCATAGGAGGACGCGGCGAGGCGGCGGGAAAGTTGGAAGGTTGGGATCCAGCAAGGTCCCGATTCGCGCGCTGTACCTCGGCGGTCCCAAACACGAGGACGCAGAGAGGTCTGTTTTGGGCGCGGGATTTTGGCTGGGACACGAGCCCGTCAGAGCGTTGCCGCCGCCGCTCTGAAATGGTCGGGAAACCTTCCGATCGTGCGAGACTCTTATCTAACCTCACTTGTGATCCGCTCCCCTCGAGACTTTTGGAAGATATCCCAACTGCCGTTCCAGAGCAGCTAAGGTTCGACGGGCCGAATCCAATCTCGCAGTCGCCTCGACCAGGTCGGCCCATGTTTTATCCGACCGTGCAACCGCCGTGGAGCCGGTCTCAAACAGGTTGTTGTTGAGATGCGGGGCCGCTTCGCCTCGCAGGGCACGCTCCAAATCGAGCAGGGTGCTCGTCAGCGCTCGATGCGCGCACGCGTCCTCTCGTTCCAGGTTTTCCGCCACGTCGAGCGCCGCACGATAGTGTCGTATCGCTGCAACGACTCTGCTCTCGAGGTCGGGCTCATCGCTCATCTGCTTTTCTCTCCACGAATCTTTGAGCAATTTGTGTCGGTCTGAACGAGCAAAAATTGTAAGCGGAGCTTTTCTCCCATTTGATTGACTGGT
>NZ_AJQF01000563.1:0-2680 GCF_000261705.1 Bradyrhizobium genomosp. III
CGCCGCGCTCTTCCGACCCAGATCGTCGCGCTATAGCAGCATCATCCGACATCAAATTCAGCTTACTGATCGTGTGAAGGGCGAGCGCAAGTTCAGTTTTTGCAATCTGCTCATCGTATTTGCCTGCACTTTGGTGCCACCCCCACGGGCAGATCCTCGGCGCTAGAAGTGAATGCGGCCCAATTGGCTGGGGGAGACTAAAGGCAATCGGCATTCGGCCACTTTTCCTCGCCAGCCAAACACGTAACCGGCGGCAGGGCGCCGAGCCCGTATGGAAGGCGCGCCCCCACGATTCCTAAATTCCGCAGCGGGATCTCTCCTGGGCAATCCTGACCGCGGCGAGCCCCAACATCACGTCGCCGGTGAACCCGAAATGGAGACGATAGAGCCACCAGATTGCGCAGCACCGGTCAAGATCGGACAAGGCTAGCCCGCGCCTAATTGCTGCGAGCATCCGCGCCATGGGCTTCATTCCGTGGATCATGTGGAAGCCTCGGCGTCTCGGGGCCGGCGCTCGCCATTCAATGACTTTCCGGGCGGTGGCGGCTCGCTGTCCGGCGCGTGCACCTGCAATAGATTGGGAGCTGAGATTGATGTTCGCCATGACGTTCTTTTCCGGTTTTTGAGGCTGGTTGCACACGCCTATGTGCATGCGATCTTGCGTGACTCTACGGTGGAGCTACTGCTTGCAGAACGCCCAGATTTGGTAGTGTTAAATTGACACGATTTCCTCGACAAATACGCTCACGCAATCCCACTGCTACGCATAGCGACTGCGCCACTTGCGACGGTCCTTGCGGCTAGGCGATCTTTGCTGCCACCTCCTTGAGAATACCTTCGCGTCCGCCAAGACAATCCAGCCTCGCACTTGCAGGGCCTCCGCCGTTTCCAAGCAAGTGCTCAACGGGCACCGGTTTCTGCCCAATTTGCCGAACCCAGCCGACATCGAGCGCTGGCTTGCGGCCGAGCCCCGTTTGCCCTGGTAATTCTCGGTCACCTCGCGAAGCACCGCCCCGAGCAGTTCGGCCGCGGCACACCGTCGTGCAGCGCTCACGGGGATCCCTCAGACGCAAAGCAGCCGAGAAGACGATCATCCCGCGCACGGCTAACAGTGCGGCGCTGGCCGGTGATCCCGGGACCGGGGCGCGGCGGCGTGCCTTGGGCACTCCGCGACGCACCCCGGTTCTTCCGATCCCGCGCGCAATGGTGCAACCTCGGACTGGCCCACAGCCGGAGCTGTATCGGTCAAGCGCCAGCAACATCCTCGAGTGAAGCAACACGGCGACAATATTGCCGGCCGGATGACAGGTCGGCACCACGCAGACGAATGGCCAGGATGACCGTGCATCTCGAGCGCTGCCAGCGGGCCCGATGATGCGTACCCGCTGGCGGCTCGAACAATCCACTGCTAAGCGATGAACCGTCTATCCAGGTAAGGACAACCAAAGTGACCGCACGACTCAGACCCAGCGCGATCGGCTCACCGTCAAGTTGGTCTCATACCCGCGTAAGCTTAACGAATCCTCCTTCGGCTAGTTCGGCTTTGTAGGCCCGTCCGTTAAGATGGATGGTCGTGGGGCTATTGGCGGTCGGCATGAAACCTTCTTCGCGCAGCTTGTCTATGAGGGCAGGTGTGGCCCATTGCTGTGGTAGCGGCCTTCCATAGCGTCGGTTCTCCGCGAAGAAGGCTCCGAAGTCCGGTACCCCCGCCCGGCCGGCCCCAAGCACTTGGTCTTCCGCAGGGTTATGAACAAGAAGAACGCGATTACACTCATCCAAACCGGCCGTGTAGCGGTGACCCTGGATTTCATAGGTCATTGTCGGCTGGTCCGAGTCCGGCAAGAGACCCCGGTGGAACAGCCTATCGACCATCGAGTCAGGGGCGATTTGCGAACCGTGTGAAAATCTCTGGGGAGCGGCGAAGGAGACATCTACCGCTTCCTCAGGTGCGGCAGACGATGATGGTCCAGCTTCATTCATGATCTCGCTGAACAAATCATGATCTTCCTGTGTCCAGACGTGCGCTGTCGGTGATTCTGGTGAACGGGCATTATCGATCGGGCTTGGAGCCATAAAGCCCTCCTTTTTGTTAAGAGACCAAAGGCCTCTAGAATATCTCCCAGAGGGAATGAGCTGAAGTTCGTCACGAATTCCGGCATGGGCAGCTTCGTCATCAAGAGGCCAAGTTCGAGTGTTAGAGAGGCTGGCTTTCGAGAAGCTGACAAAGGTCGAAGAAGAAAGACAAACTCGCGGCTGCATCTACCACGTCTGATGCGATCATCTCCGATCCTGAACTCATTCCACCTCAACTCGCGGTCGGCGCGCAGCTCTGCGTCCTGCATCGTTTCATCTGACGGAAAGCTCGTTAGGAGGTCAGGCGACGCTGACCGCAGCCAGCCCCAGTCCCATACCGAACATGTGCATTTCGATCTCTGTCCGCGACCAGTTGTTCTGGCCTGCACTTGAGCCTATGCTTGGTCCGATAAGCAGAATGACCGCGATAGCCGGGCCAACGCGAGAACAGACGAGAGCGCGATCTGAGAGTCCGGCAAGAGCGGAGCGATCTGTTCACCTGATTAAATGAAGAAAGAAATCGCTCAGACGCAAAGCAGCCCAGACGATCATCCCGCGCACGGCTAAAGGTGCGGCGCTGGCCGATGATCTCGGGACTGCGGCTGGC
>NZ_AJQF01000564.1:0-982 GCF_000261705.1 Bradyrhizobium genomosp. III
ATGTCCCCAGTGCGTCCGATCCTGCGCGCCATGATGCAACGTCGGACAGGCCGTCAGCCGGAGCTACATCGGCCAAGCTGAGATTTTCATCGTCAGATGAGGCAATACGATCCGCCAACTTTATCCGGCTGCTATTGATGCTACGCGTCATGCAGATGGCGCTCGCGCCTTGTTGTTGGAAAAGAGGATTCACTCGTGTCCTGATTAAGACAAATCGTTGTAATTGTTGGCGAAGCCGCCGCTGAAATGGCCGTCTTCCTCTAAGCGTCCGCTGGCGAAGAAGCGTAGCCGTTTCTTGCTTGCCCGCCCGGGCACACAAACGCTAGCTTCTGCGTGTGGCGCTATCGATTAGCCTTAGCAGCTCTCCACATGGTTGACCAAGATGGGCGACTCTGAAGCTCGCGCTCACCTAACGACTTGAGATCGGCATTCGTCGGTGTTGCGGCCGAACAGCTGGGCCTTCTCACGTCCTGGACGACGCGCTCGCTCGGGCGATAGCCAAGATGCAAGCGAGCGGCGCGGAACGCATGACGGCCTCGGTCCTGATGGTCGCCAGACCCAAGCGGCTCGGGGGAAAGCGGTTTGCCCGTCCGCTGGCGATCCGGCCGCGACGGAAAGTGGAGCACTGGTGAATGGTGATCTTGCTCGCGCGCAAGAGACCGCCTCGGGCGCGTTGATTGGCAGCATCGTCTAGGCGATGACGCAGCCCCGACTGGCTGTTTAAGGAGCGGACGCAACGCGTGACGCTGAGGTGGCTCGCGTCCTCGTCGATCATGTTCGGCGCCAGCCAGTCTTGTCGCAAACCCGCCACAGCAACGTAATGTCTGCGGCGCCCGACAACTGCACCAGGTTCTCATATTTCTCTTACCGTAAGCGACGTTCGCGTCCCACTCGCAAAGGTTTGGCGTGGGGATTGCAGTCTGTTGATCAACGTGTTTGCAAATCGCTGGCGGGGGGTATGGAGGCGGCAACGACGGAGAAT
>NZ_AJQF01000565.1:0-3524 GCF_000261705.1 Bradyrhizobium genomosp. III
AATCACGTGGCGCTATTTAGGTACAGACCCTAGTCATCCGGAACGCAAGTTCGTCGCATTGGTTGATAGCTTGAATCTCGAGAGAGGAGAGCGCTTGTGGCGAATGCAGGTGGGAAAGGCCGGCCGATCGCGCCGTTGGTGCTGAGTCCGCAGGAGCGGGCGTACTTGGAGAGGCAAGTTCGTCGTCATCGTGCTGCGCGGTTGCTTTCCTGAGCGATGCCGCGCGATCCTGCGGTGGGCGGATGGCTTGCCAAGCAAGTCTGTGGCTGCCGAACTCGGCCTCCACGAACACACCGTTGGCAAGTCGCGCCGCCGATTTTTGAAGGATCGCTGTGATGGCTTGCTTGACGAGGCACGCCCTGGCCGCCCTCGCACCATCAACGACGATCAGGTTGCCGCCATGATCGATCGCACGCTGCGTACGACGCCGGCCGAGGCGACGCAATGGTTGATCCGCTCGATGGCTGCGGAAACTGGCTTTTCCCGCACCACGATCCGCCGAATGTGGTCGGCGTTCGGCTTGCAACCGCACCGTAGCCAGACATTCAAGTTGTCGAGCGATCCGCGGCTCGTCGACAAGGCACGCGACATCGTCGGCTTTACCTGTCCCCGCCGAACCGAGCCCTTGTCCTCAGCATCGATGAGAAAAGCCAGATTCAGGCACTCGATCGCGAGCAGCCGGTCTTGCCAATGATGCCCGGCATACCGGAGCGTCGTACGCACAGCTATGTGCGGCATGGTGCGACCACGCTGTTTGCCGCGCTCGATGTCGCCTCGGGGTTCGTCATCGGCAAATGCTACAAGCGCCACCGGGCAGTCGAGTCTTGAAGTTTTTAAAAGAGATCGATGCTCAAGTTCCTGAAGGCCTCGATGTCCATATCGTCATGGACATGTGTAGACGCCCCCGTTGGTGCAAGAAGAATCTTTCGAAGAGTGCGGAGCGTGGTCGGGCGCTGACATGTGTTCGGCCTTTTGTTGCGGCTGCCACATGCCGCTGGCCCGTATGGGAGTTCGCGGAACGGGTCCAATTCAACTTCGCGTGCTCGAGGCGCGTATCCATGATCTGGTTTTCCCATTCCTGTCTCGTGACCGTGCGCCATACTCTCCGGTTGACCTTCTCACACTCACGGTCCCTGCCGCGGAACTACTTCGCCGCAGCCGGAGCCCGATAGGTTCCGCCTCTCGCCATCAATGCCCAGACGATGCGCGCCATCTTGTTAGCGAGGGCGACGATCACCAGCATGGGCGGCTTGAGGGCAAGCATGCGCGCAAGCCAAGAATCCGCTGTCGAGTCTTTGCGCATTGCCCAGCGCACGGCCGCGCTCGCGCCGATGATCAGTAGTCGTCGCAGGGTTCGTTCGCCCATACGTGACGTCTTGCCGAGCTTCTGCTTGCCTCCGGTGGAGCGCTGCAGCTGGTAAGCCCCAGCCATGCCGCAAAGTCGCGTTGCGACCGTGCACGTCGGCTGCGCGGCAAGACATTTAAGGATCTGATCCCGGCGCAGCTTCTTGCGGAAAAGCACGGTTCCTGATGCATCCGCGCCGTGCATCTGGAACACATTCTTCGCCAGATCCAACGCGATTATGCTAAATTCCGACATGGACGCCTCCGTTCAAGTGATGGTCAACGACACCACTTTGGCACAGCGATGCCGTGAGGGGGCGTCCACATGGGGTAATCGCAGGAGCGTGTTGCCCTAAAGACAATCAATAGTCTTGGAGGGTGGCTGTTCCCCGATAGGATGGAAATACGGGCTCACGACTGGACGCCGGGCCCAAGCATCGAATGGAGAACAGCCATGGAAGAGTATATCGGTCTCGATGTGTCGATGAAAGAGACGGCGGTCTCGATCCGTCGAGCAGGTGAACGGATCTGGCGCGGCAAGTGTGCATCTGATCCCAGTGTCATCGCCGCGCTCATCCGCAAGCGGGCGCCGGCCGTGAAACGCGTGGTGTTCGAGACGGGACCGCTGTCGGTATGGTTCTATCATTCTTTGCGCACCGAAGGATTGCCGGCGATCTGCGTCGATGCGCGCCATGATAAAGCGGCGCTCGATATGGCGGCGAACAAGACGGACGCGAACGACGCCGATGGTCTGGCGCAGCTCGCGGAAGTCGGGTTCTTTCGTGAGGTGCGCGTGAAGGGATTCAACAGCATGCTGACCCGCACGCTTGTCGCGGCGCGCACGCGGCTGGTCCGGATCACCACCGAGCTTTCGAACCAGATCCGCGGCGTCATGAAGACCTTCGGTCTGCTTGTTCCCGCCGGAAAGGGAAGCACCTTCGAGAACGTCCGGAACCTTCTGGCTGATCAGGACGGACTTGCATCCATCGTGCTTCCGATGCTGGAAGCCTGGCGTGGCATTCGCATCCGCGCCGCCGAACTCGGTCGCCAGTTGGTTCGGGATGCGCGCGAGAGTCAGGCCTGCCGCATCCTCATGTCGATTCCGGGCATCGGTGCGATCACCGCAACCTCTTTTGCCACAGCTATTGAGGAGCCTGACAACTTTAGGAAATCCCGATCTGTTGGCGCGTGGATCGGCCTGACAACGCGCCGCTACCAATCCGGAGAAGTCGATTATGATGGCCATATATCCCGACGTGGCGACCGCCATTTGCGTGGGCTTCTCTATGAAGCGGCAGCGGTCATTCTGACGCGCAGCTCAACCGACAGCGCTCTGCGGACGTGGGGACGGCATCTCCGGGAGAGGATCGGCTTCAAAAGAGCCGCCGTGGCTGTGGCACGGAAACTGGCGGTGATAAGCATACGATGCTTAAGACCGGCGAGCTGTTCAATCCGAATGCCGGAGCTGCCGCGTAAGCTCGGATAGCGTTCAGAACCTGAACGCCTAAGGTATCCCTGCCAGGACGTGAGCCGAGCCATTCCGCTGATGGGGTTGCACTGCTGACTCAGCAAAGTGCGTCGTCCACATTGAAGGCTCGTCCGCGAAGCTCCATCATGCGGCGACCAATGTCGACCGCGAAGACAACCACGCACTCGGCAGCGTCTCTTGACGAAACTAAATGCTTGACGTCCCAGCAGCGATTAGACGACACCTCCGTCGGGCAACTCGAGGCCGACATCTGCACCTTCATCCACCTGCACAACCAAAACCCGAAGCCCTTCAAATGGACCAAGTCCGCAGACCAGATTTTGGCTTCCGTCAAACGCTTCTGCCACAAAACCCAGCAGACTTTATGTGGCGAACATTAGATTCACGTGACTAGGTCGTCCTGTCCTGACGCTGCGATCTGCAGGCTGGCGCTCAATCGATGCTCGCATCTTCCGCGAGGCGCCGATGCGCTCGCCCGATAGCCTCTGGGCCGCGGCCTCGCCGACCGGATCACCGGATCAGCTGCGGCGCCAAGCGCAACAACTTGTTCGCCCATTTCGGGAGCTTCAGCGCCTACACCCTCGAGGACGTCGACTTGTACCACCTTGGCTAGGGGACCCTGCCACTCGGTTGACAAGCCGGTAGTGCTGATCGTCAACTAGTACCCACTTTTCTTGGAACGTGAGTCGTG
>NZ_AJQF01000566.1:0-2610 GCF_000261705.1 Bradyrhizobium genomosp. III
CGCCATTCCCAAAGCCCGGGAATTGGCCGCTGCCGAGTTCGCGACGCTGCGTCTTCGTCTCTTGAAACTCGCTGCCCGTGTGGTCGAGACCACGAACCGCATTCGCCTTGCGTTCGCCGCGGCATGTCCCGAAGCCGACCTGATCCGCGGCTTGCCCGGCGCGCTGCTGCCGCTCAGTCCTTGACCGGCGGGGCGTCCGCCCCCCGTTCGCCCAACTTATCCCTCAAGCGCGTTGCAAAGTACGGGTCGTCAGGCGGTGAAAAGCCGAAGGCAATCCTGTGCGCCTCGTCAGACAAGATGTGCGGCCGCATCAATCGGGCCCAAATGCCGCACTCTCACGAATAGGACGGGCTAGTGCGGATGTCGGATGAGGAACACGTCTTCCTGCTGACCCAGCATCACATCGTCTCGGACGGCGGTCGATTGGGCGTGCTGGTGCATGAACTCAGTCGGCTTTACCGGGCGTTCGAGGCTGGACAGGACGATCCTTTGCCGCCGTTGGCGATCCAGTATCCGGATTATGCCGCCTGGCAACGGCAGTGGCTGTCGGGGAACGGCTGCAGAAGCAGGCGAAGTATTGGCGCAACGCCCTGTCAGGCACGGCCCGTCTTGTCTTGCCGACGGACCGTGCGCGGCCGGCCCAGCAGTCGTTTGCCGGGGGCCAGTGTTCCTGTTGTCATCGATGCGGATCTGACGCGGGACTTGAAGCGGCTGAGCCGGCAGCATGGCACGACGTTGTTCCTGACGGTGCCGGCGGGCTGGGCGGCGGTGCTGTCGCGTCTGTCGGGGCAGGACGACCCTCCCCATCCGCTGCCAACAGAACTATCCGGGCCCGCTTTTCACGCTCCGGAAGCTGACTGAAACGGAGAGCGGCTTCGAACAAGAAAGTCTCAGCCAAGGGCGCGCAGAAAAGCTGGCGCCGTCTCGATGGCCATAACCAGTTCTTGGTGTTGCACGCCGGAAAGGATTGACAATTCTGTTTTAGAAAGTCGGTCTGACGCTCAATAACCCCGGTGATGACGCAAACGCGCCCGATGGACCTACCAAAAATGGTCGGCCGTACTGTTACAGGAACAGGGATATACTGTCGCTCTCAACGGAGTGAGATCTGTGCCTACACGATTAGATGTCATCGAACGGGGTTTAGCCGGAAGTATTTTCCGGTTCAAGGTTGAGCAAGAGAAGCCGTGTGTAAGGCGGAGTGTCTTGACAGATCGGGAGTAGATATAGTCTATATTGAGACTCCCTCATGACATTCAAGACGGGATCGAGGTCATCGCCAAGCCGACCGACCGTCAGCCCACAACCGCCGCCGCCTGACCGGCCCCGGCGGTCACCAAAATTCGGCGATAGCTCGCGACTCGGTCCTGCAGGTAGTACTATTCAGTGTCCCCATCACAGGAATGAGAAGCGACTATGACCTCGGACGTAATCTGTTCTTTCTGTGGAATGGAGGCGCAGCATGTTCTTGCGATCGTCACCGCTCCTGACGGAGCAGCTGCTATTTGTGATGAATGCGTTCAAGTGTGCGTTCAAGCTATCGCAGCTCGTTCACCTGAATGGTTGGAGAAGCATCGACGGTTCGTCGGGGAGCTAGGGAGCAGCGGCGGCTTTCAGCGGGAATAATCGATCAGTTTGAAGACCATCGCAAGCGCAGTCATGTTCGACAGGCAACCCTTGGATCGGATGGTGCGGTGGCGCACGGTAGCGAAGGTGCTTTCGAAGGGGCGTTTTGGTCGGGAAGCGCTTGCAGTATGGTCACCAACTCTTGGACCGTCATCGCGCCCACCGTGGTTTCGGGCGGTCACACGAGCAAGGCGAGTACTGTCAGCACGACCGGCACTAAGCTGCGCAATTGCGAATGACGACGGATGGGACTGCTCCAGGCCCACCTCATTCATACCGCTCTAGCCGAACAGCCGCATCAGCAACGCCTTGCCGACCGGCGCCGCGCGCACGCTGCGGAAGGCGCGGACATATTCGCCGGCATAGAATGCGCGGACGACATTGATCCGCGTCGCAACCGCGTCCTCGAAACGGACGCCGAAGCCGTCGCGAGTGCGGCGGACAACGGTCGCGCTCACGTTCTGGCCATAGACATTGCACTTGATCGAGGCGCCGATTGGCGGCGGGGCGGGATCGATGAAGCGCGCGCCCGAAATCGAGATGTCGGCCATCCGCACCAGCCGCGGCTCGGCGCCTTCGTGAACTAGGATCGGCTCGTCGCGTTCGAAACGCTCGGCCTTGCGGCGCCGCGGCTGCTCGATGCAGATGAAGCGCACGATCGCGAGCACGACGCAATTGTACAGAACCATAGGGTTGGGCCTCAGAAATCCAAGCGAGATAGTATCAGTGGCCATCAATGGGCCAGCGTATAACGGCCCCGTTCGGTGGGACGGTGCTCCCATGTCGAAGGGGCACCCCAAAAGCACATTGGCCGTTCAGGATTACGGTTTCTGAACCCCGCCCGCACTGACAATTCAGGGGCCGGTCAATGAATCAGGCACAGCAGCAGAAGCCCTCTCCTGAAGACAAAGTTTCCGTCACCAAGGATAAGGACGCGGGCGCATGCGGATTGCAGCGCGATTTGCAGGATCGGTTGCAGCCGGC
>NZ_AJQF01000567.1:0-2826 GCF_000261705.1 Bradyrhizobium genomosp. III
TGAAATCCGCGCTCACGATCCCGCGAAACGCGCATGAAACTGACGAGAACCGCTTTGCTGGGCGATTTCCCGCCTGTTGCGTTGCGTAGCTTCGGCATTCACAACGAATTCGCCATTGGAAAGCATTGCGGGAATGCTGTCCGAGACGCTTGTCCCAGCGCCGGAGACGAAGCCGCCGGTGCTAAAGCTAGGTATCGACATAGAGCTGATCGCGGCGACCTTGGCCATACCGGCAGCGAGCACGCCCGCAGCCAACGCATCATTGAATGGCGGCACGGCCGATGCCAACGCCTTCGTGAAGGCGGTGTAAGTGTTGATCCTTGCCTCGACAATGCCGAACGCTTTAGCCGCCGTCGCCATAGCCATGCTGTGCTTGCCGAATTCCTGCGAGAGTTGTGCAAATTCGCCCGCCATGGAGGCGCCGGCGGTGTTCCACGTCGATTGGGCGTTCTCCGCTAGCCTTTGTTGCGCATCCAGGAATTGCTGCGCACTGATCGTATTGGCGTTGAATTGCGCTTGGATCTTAGGCTCCTGTAGGTAACTCTCAGAGGGAGTCAAGTTCGCTTGGATCGTCTGGAGCCCGGCCAGCGTCATGGCGTATTCCGAAGTCTTCTGCTTCAGCAGGTCGAGCTGCACCTGCTGCGCGGCGGTGATCGCGGTGTTGTTCGCCCGCGCGATCGACTCCGTTTGCAATTGCAGCTTCATCGCCTCCATTGCGCCGGGAAGCAGTCCATAGGTTGCCACCTCGGCCTTCATTCCCTCCGGCGACTTGCTTTGCGATGCAATGAACTGATCGACCACGTTTTTTCCGCCCATCACCGAAAAGTTGAAATCCTTCTGAGTCTTCGATGCCTTGTCCGTCGATGCAGCCGCGGCTTCCTGGGGACCGCGCTCACCGCAGTATCGACCGCGATGAAGGCGCTCGTCACCAGTGGGGTGATTGTTTCACGGCCGCCTTCGAGAAGGTGAAGGGCGGCATCGCTGGGATTGAGGAGACGGCAAGGCGCCGTGTTCAAAGTCGCTCGCCAAATACATCTCAACCGTCTCCGGTTGCGAGCCCTTCCACAAATTGTCGACGATTCTTGCGTCATTGATGCCGCTCGAGCCCGCACCGAGCCCGGCAGTGGATGTGCCCGAAGCGCTGAAAGCCAGCTCGCTCGAGCTGTGGTATCAGCAGAAACTTCATCTCCGGACATTGGTTCCGAGCGGCGCCGAGGCGCTGATCCGGATGCGCCATCCCGCATGGGGCGTCGTGCCGCCTGCCTACTTCATCCCCGACGAAAGCGATCCGCATTTTCATGCGCTGTCCGAGTTCGTGATCGCGCGCGCGATCGAGGACTGGCGCTATCTGCTCGGGCAGATCGGACCGGTCGATCTCTCGATCAACCTGCCGATCTCGTTTCTGGCCGACGATGCTGCGGTGCGCGAGCTTTGCTACCGGATTCCGGATCATGCGGCGTTCGCCGGCCTGCTGATCGAGATCGACAGCGCCGAGGTGATCGACAATCTCGACCTGGCGATCGATGTCGCCCGGCGCGTTCGCCTGCACAATATCGGCATCTCGATCGACAATGTCGGCGCGAAGTGGCCATCCTTGCTGGGATTGCCGAACTTTCCGTTCGTCCAGCTGAAGGTCGACCATCAATACGTCACCGGTTGCGCGGATCAGCGCCTCAAGCAGACGGTGTGCCGGCGTATCGTCGAGCTCGCACACGACTCCGGCGCGCAGGTTATTGCGCAGGGGGGGCGAGACGCGCGCGGACTTTCTTGCCGCACATGAGATGGATTTCGATCAGGTCCAGGGTTACCTGTTCGGCAAGCCGATGGGCGTCAAGAAGTTCGCCCGCTCGCGCACGCACTTCTCGGAGAAAGAGCCGATCGTCCTGACGCATGGCGCCTAGTCAGGCGCGAGTGTCGCCATCGATCGCGCGCAGCGCTTCGCCGCGGGCGATCAGGCGCTTTGTGTGAATCAGCGGATGGAATGACCCTGCCCAGATTAATGATGTCAACGGCTTAACGTGCCGATCGGCGCCGGGCCCCGCGCCAACTCACATGCTGACGGCGGTCGTCTTCCCCTCGGCTTTGCTATGCACTTCAAACTCGAGAGATCGATTCGTTCAGGATAATGTCCTGAATAACGAGATAAGCCGTACGGCAGTTGCCGCACGGCTCTTCCGGAGTTCGTCATTCACTGCGCGGATCCGGTAGCGACGCGCTGAGCCGCCGTCTTGGCAGACTTATTGGACGCGCTCGTCGGCGACCTTCTTCTCAGAAGAGAGCTCGGTCGTAATTCTGCGCATTGCCACGGCCTGGGCCTGAACTTTTTGGCTAACACGCTCGAACTCAGCCATCTGGTTCTGGAAACCGGCATCCTGGGTCTGCTGGGTAGCAGGAGCGGCGCCGTTACCGCCAACACTATTAACCGCCATGTCTATTCACCTTTCTTTATGATAGTCGTTAGTTGTGGCCTGCTACGTCGGGCGGGCCGACGATACGAGGGGCAGGAATAGAAAGAAAGACGGTGCTCGCCCCCCAGACTTCTCAGGCTCAGTTCGGCGCTCTTGCCGAGACCAACGGTCTTGGGCTGTACGTTGTCCGTTTTGCCGGCGTTCTTGTTTTCGGCGGCCATCGCTTTCTCCTATGCTCGTCTTGTTACGTCTCAATAGACGTCCTCGCCTAGAGTTCAGCAGCCTCACGCTAGGCGCGCTACCTTTCGAGAAGCTGACGAGTCTCGGTCGGGGTGATTAGGTCGATCCTTTGCAGCAGCCCATCACCTGCCGGCAGCTGCAACCTCACCTAGGGTCTGTACCTAAATAGCGCCACGTG
>NZ_AJQF01000568.1:0-2744 GCF_000261705.1 Bradyrhizobium genomosp. III
GCCAACAGCTGGAACCAGACGATCTCGACCTCGCTGGTCTACCGCTTCAACTGGACCGGTCCGGTCGTCGCGAAGTACTAATTTGACCTCGCGATCAAGTGTCAAAGCCCCGGCATCGCCGGGGTTTTTTCATTTGGCTGCGAGCCTCCTGTGGGCAAACAGGACGGCAAGTGCCGGCGCATCGCAAAATCACTCAGGACTCAACCTCATGTGCGGCCTCCACTTGATGGGTGTCGCTTTCCGATTGCGGCTCTCTGGTTCAGAGCCGGCCAGCGCGAAGCATCCGCGCCGATCGAAGCCGGATAATCCGGAAAAAAATTGCAGGGCTGCTTCCGCGATCCGCGGATAGCGCTGGTCCGGTCTGTGCCCTTCCAGGAGAAGAGATGCACGCGAGACAGCTACCCGCCGCCCAGCATCCGATAACGTCGTGCTCCTGCAAACCTCATTCAAAGAGTTAAAAGAGCCGAAGTGTGAAAGCCAGGATTCAGTCGCCGCTTGGGCGACGTTGTTGGGAGGAGGCTTGGATTGCGCAGCACGCCGAGTTGCCGGGCATCCGCCGGCAGTTAAACGCCGTTTTGTGCATTCCTTCTTTGAGAAGCTGCCGCCGTGCTTGGTGGGAATCGAAGCTTGCGCGTCATCCCATTATTGGTCCCGCGAACTGCAGGCGTTGGGGCATACAGTGCGGTTGATGCCTCCGGGTTACGTGAAGCCCTACGTCAAGCGCCAGAAGAACGATACGGCCGATGCAGAGGCGATTTGCGAAGCGGTCACGAGACCCAATATGCGGTTTGTGCCGACCAAGACAATCGAGCAATAGAGTTGCCTAATGCTTCATCGAGCGCGCCATCTTTTTATCCGGCAGCAGACTGCGCTCATCAATTCAATCCGCGCCTATCTTGCCGAGTTCGGTATCGTCGCTCCCGTCGGACGCAGAGGTGTCGAGCAACAACTGGAAGTCGTCGCCGATAAAGCCGAAGACCGGATCCCGGAGGTCGCCCGGAGGTGCCCCGCCGCTCTGGGCGAACAACTGTGCGCTCTAAAGGCTCGCATCCTTGAGTTCGACCGACGCATCATCGCCTGGCATCGATCAAACGCGACGAGCCGGCGGCTTGATGTTATTTCCCGGCGTCGGTCCGGCGCTGGCAACAGCGCTGGTTGCCAGCATTGCCGATCCTAAAGCCTTCCGATCCGGGAGAGACTTCTCGGCTTGGGTCGGTCTCGTGCCAAAGCAGAGCTCGAGCGGGGGCAAAGATAGGCTTTGGCACCATTACCAAGCAAGGCGATCGCTATTTGCGTAGCCTGTTCACGGCTGGCGCACTCCCAGTGATCCGCTACGCCAAGATTCACGGCCCCGATCATCGACCCTGGCTCACACGATTGTTGGCCCGGCGGCGCGCCAAGGTCGCGGCGATCGCGTTAGCCAACAAACCTCGCCCGGATTGCTTGGGCGATGATGGCCAGGAACGAACGCTATCAGGAACCGGCCGCGCTGGCGGCCTAAACGAGATTGCGTCGGGCATATCACCCTATAGAAATGCAGGGGTAGCACGGACCCCCTTGCAGCTGAATCTCGAGAAACCTCCCCGCGATGTCCTTCCGGATCTGTGCCGAGGAATGTCTAGGCAGGCTCAGATTTCCTGCACTGTGAATCACGAGGCCAGCGACGATCCGCTTGAGAAGAACGGTGATGTTCACTCTTCTCGCATAGCGTCGCTCCTGATCGGAAGAGAGGACTTTGATTTCTTCGACAAGATCGAGCAGCCCTGCTTTTAGCTCCTCGCCTGCTTGGTCGAGCAATGCTGGATGAGCCAGAAAAGCAAGAACGGTGATCTCAAAGTCTTTGTATGTCCAGGCGGAGCGGCTGCAGGCGCGATCACTCAAGACCTGCTCACATACGAGGACCTGCACATTCGAAATCCGATGGAAGATGACTTTTCTGCCGCAATAGGCACACAGGCATAGGTCACCGAAGATGTTAGCGAGGTCATTTCCTTTGCGCCCACGATGCGCCAGATTCTGTTGGCGCGCCGCCTGCGCAGCATCGAAAGTGGCCTTGTCTAAGACTGCAGGGTAATAGCCGGAAATGGGAGGGCCGCTCGGGATGCCCTTCTTATGACCCCCGGCGAAGGACTTCGGCTGGTACTCACCGTAGGTCGCCCGGTTCCGGAGCATGGAGTCTATGGTGGTGTTGTCCCAATTAAGCGATCCGGTGAAGGTCGGCACCTTTTGTTCGTCGAGATAATTCGCGATGGCGTAGCTGCCCATCCCGCCGATCGCGAGTTGGAAAATCTTTCGCACGGTTTCGGCCCGATCCGGGAGGAACACGAAGGACGACCGGTTTTGAGTGAGGCCAAGCCAACTTGGCGCCGCTGAGATCTTTTTGCTGCTCTCTTTAGACATAGTGATCCTAGGTCCGAATGGTTGGCTGCGCCTTCGAAACGGACACTCGATTCGTCCCCAAGAGCAAATCGATTCCCGGCCTTCAGGTGCACCAGACGTGCATGTTCCCGCCTTCGGGACCCATCGTCGGCGAGGCACTCACGCAGCTGTGAGCGCCAGAACCGTCATATCTAACAATAGCTTAAACAAAAATCCCCCTCAAGAAGTTGCGTGATTTTTGTGCAACACCCGTCGGAAAACAAGCTTCATAGGCCCGTTTCGGTGCGTTCTCTTGTTGTGTGTGCATGGGGCATCGATCATGGTGACTGGGCGACGGAGGGGGGCATCCCGAGGTCGTCCCGTTT
>NZ_AJQF01000569.1:0-2712 GCF_000261705.1 Bradyrhizobium genomosp. III
GCATGAGCCGGTCCTTTACGAATAAGACGGGCTAGCGTAATGATACTCATCGTAGGATGGAACATGCGACATATTGTTAACTCGATCGTCCATGACGACCACACTCCTATGCCGGTTGCATTGTGTTTCAGGTCGTTAGACCTGACTCCGCAGATAAGCAGCTTAGCTGTCCGTAAGCTGACGCCGAGAAATTAACGGAAAACTAGGTGTTTGGCCCCGGCATTTCTGCAGCGGATTGAGTTTGAATCGTTCCGGCTGGGAAGTTCAATCCTGAATCCAAACAGACCCTAGTCGGGTGCTCCGAGAAATGCATCGACGGAGGTGCGACGAGCATCCGATCATAAGTAGGTCTACAGGTTCCGAGCGGGTAGACGGAGCGATGCGGTGATGGCCGAACTTATCCATTCGGTCGATAGATCTGATCAAGAAAATCAATTTTACCGATTGTAGCGTCGTCATATAGACCGTCACCACGGCTGGGGCTAACCTAGGGAAGCGATCTCCCAATGAAGAAGTCAGTTTTGGTGACGGCGAGCGCCCTCGCACTTGCGACCGCGGCGGTACCTCCATTTGCTGCAGAAGTTGCCGCGCAACCGCTCACCTCCAGCGTGCAGGTAGCCGATACATCGTATCCTCAGTGCGCCGATGACCCATTGAATGGTATCTGCGATCTGTTTTTTTGCTTGACCGATCCCGCGTGCGTGCTGCACTGACGACGGAAAACAATCAAGCAGAGAATGAGGATCGAGCCTCGTGCGGCCGCTGCTCCGTCAGCGGCCGCATCCTTATGCCGTTCGTTTACGCTGGCGGATGGTGCGAGCCGCGCCTTCTTGTTCTCTAAAGATGATCAGAGTCATTGCTCACTCCAGCCGGCGGGTGACGGCAGCCCGATCGCTCAACTGCAGCATCGGCGAACGTTGGGTAAACGGAGAAAGCCGTTTCAGACCGCGACGCTGCCGTTACGGCCGGAACTCCTTCACGATGTCAAGCTGCGCCAGTTTTCAGGATAGATTGCTGTTCGGGCTAGCCCCATACCGTGCTCCTGCTCGATGTTCGCATTTCGGACGTCACAGATGTCATCCTTACCTGTTCGGCTAAGCTACTAGGGCGGCGATCGTGCCGTTACAGATGTTCGTCTATGGTTTCGCTCGAAATTGAGTGGCGCCGTCTCCGGCATCATCACCATGGCAAAGAGCCCGGCCGCGCTCGCGAAAAGCATGTACCAGGCGGGCGCGAGTGCGCTCCCGGTCAAGTAGATCAGCCATGTGACGACCAGTTGAGCTGTGCCTCCGAAAATGCCTATGGCAAAAGCGTAAGTCGTCCCGAAGGCGCCACCACGAATGTTCCTGGGCAAACTCTCGGCCATGCTTACGTAGAAGGCGCTATACGGAACCGTTCCGATAAGGGTGAGCGTGCCGAGGCCTCCTAAAAGTGCGAAGGCGCTGCGGCTCTCTGCAATCCACAAGAATACCGGATAGATCATCAGCAACGCAGCTGCCTGCGGCCATATCATGATGCGCCGGCGGCCTGCGCGGTCGGCGAGCAGGCCGCCCAACAGCGCCGCAGCAATGCCTGCCATATTGCTGATGAGCGTGGCGCCGAAGGCGAGAGGCGCGGATACGTGGAGGGTGTTCAAGGCGTAGGTGGTCATATATCCCGTAACGTAAGTAGTGATCGTGCAGCTGGCCAAGATGACGAATCCCAAGCTCATGATGCGGCGAGCGGCGGGCGATCGCCTTACAGGCCGGGTGACCAGAACCGGCGCCTCCGGGCGGAGAAACGTTTCGGGTAGGACGCTCCGCAGCCAAAGTCCGAACGGCAAAGTAACGGCGCCGAGCAACAGCGCGATCCGCCATCCGTATGCATTGAGCGCCTCACTTGTCATGGTGAGCGAGAGTATTTCTCCAACCAACGCTCCAGCCGTCGCAGCGACCTGTTGGCTCGCGGGCTGAAAGGAGACAGCAAGACCGCGGGCTTTGGCTGGTGCCGCTTCCATCAAGTAGGCTGTCGTTGGACCGACTTCGCCTCCGAGAGCAAAGCCCTGCAGCAAGCGTGCGAAGATGGCTAGCAACGGAGCGGCAAATCCTATTGTCTCGTACGATGGCGTAATGGCCAATAATAGGACCGCGACGCTCATCATAGCAAAGCTGGCGGTCATGGCAGGCCGGCGGCCAACCCGATCCGAATAGGAGCCGAGCACGATGGACCCGATTGGCCTGGTCACAAAACCCGCGCCGAAGGTTCCGAGTGACAGCATGAGGCTGGCGAACTGGTCGGTTGCCGGGAAGAACGCCTGACCGATCTGTATTGCGAAAAAGCTATAGGTGCCGAAGTCGTAGAATTCGAGCATATTGCCGATGGTGGCGCCCAACACCGCCCGGCGCGTTAAGCCTTCGTCTGCCGGACTGGGGACCGGCTCCAGCCTCTCTCGAGTTAATTGCCTCGCCATCCTCAACCTGATCTGGAGCGCGAACCCTGGCCCGAACATTTCCACCAGACACCGGTCGCGCAAAGTTGCAGTCCGCTTGCCCGAACTCGTCCTTCACGGCCATTGCGCCTGTCCACATGTAGCCTGAAGCGCGTCGCTACAAACCTCACGGTAACGTCTGCAATAAGAATGCCTGCCTTTCTGGGCCGATTTGACTTCTGGTCTGATCCCAGGCCTGGCCGGTAAGAGGTAAGCGGAGCTTTTCTCCCATTTGATTGACTGGT
>NZ_AJQF01000570.1:0-2649 GCF_000261705.1 Bradyrhizobium genomosp. III
TATAGCGCGACGATCTGGGTCGGAAGAGCGCGGCGATCAGGATGGCGAGTCAGTGTCGCGGCGCGATGATGATCGCCGCGATGATTGTCGCGCGCAAGAGTTTTGTTTGCTTTGATTGTCGCGGAGCGTCAATCAAGCGAGCGTTTTTTGTGTCGCGTGCTCCGGTGGCCGCCCTGGACCACGCTTTCGCTCGAGGGCAGTCCGCCTGCGATAGCTCTCGACGTTCATCTCGACGATGGTGGCGTGGTGAACAAGGCGATCGATCGCCGCGAGGGTCATAGCTGGGTCCGGAAAGACCTTGTTCCATTCTCCAAAGGGCTGATTGGCGGTGATCAGCAAAGAGCGTCGCTCGTAGCGTGCGCTGATGAGCTCGAACAGCACACTGGTCTCGGCCTGGTCCTTGGTGACATAGGCAAGATCGTCCAAGATGACGAGATCGAAGCGATCGAGGCGGTTGATGGCGCCCTCGAGGTTGAGCTCGCGGCGAGCCACCTGGAGCTTCTGCACGAGATCGGTGGTGCGGGTGAACAGGACGCGCCATCCGTTCTCGATGAGGGCCAAGCCGATTGCTGCCGCCAAGTGGCTCTTGCCTCCACCGGGCGGACCAAACAGCAGCAGATTGGCGCCCTTGCCGAGCCAGCCGTCGCCGGCGGCGAGTGCGGTCATTTGCGCCTTGGAGATCATCGGCACGGCCTCGAAGTCGAAGCTGTCAAAGGTCTTTCCGGTAGGCAGCCGCGCCTCGACGAGATGGCGCTCGATGCGGCGGCGGCCGCGCTCAGCGATCTCGTGCTCGGCAATGGTGGCGAGGAAGCGCGCCGCCGGCCAGCCTTCTTTATCGGATTGCTCGGCAAATTGCGGCCACAGCGCCTTGATGGCGGGCAGCCGCAGCTCGTTGAGCAACAGATTGAGGCGCGCGGTGTCGACTACGTTGGTTGTGCTCATGCGGCGCCTCCGATCTCGGCGGTACCGATGAGGCATTCATAGGTGGCGAGCGGTGCGAGGCGTACCACGACGTTCGGCACCTGGGCGGGATCCGGGGCGAAGTGAGTACGTAGCCGGTTGAGGTCGGGCAGCCGGCCGTCGTTCAGGTCAGCCGTGAGCTGATTGGCGAGTTCGGCCTCGCAACCGCGCTCATGGGCGAGTGCGAGGAGATCGACCATGATCCGGCAGGCCTTCTTGTCCGGTAAGCGTTTGCGCAAGACGTCGAAGGCTCGGCGGTAAGCTTCCCGGGGGAACAGCTGGTCGCGGTAGACCAGGTTGAGGAGCGCCATCGGCTTGCGCCGCAAGGAATGGATCACGTGCCGATAATCGACGACCTGATCGTGCTTGCCATTGGGATGCGGCCGCCCGCGCGGCAAGGTGAGGAGATGCGTGCCGCCGACAAACACGTCGAGGTGATCGTCATACAGGCGCACCCGCAGCCGATGGCCGATCAAGCGCGACGGCACCGTGTAGAACACCTTGCGCAAGGTGAAGCCGCCGGACGACGTCACGTGGACGATCACCTCTTCATAGTCCGACGTGCGGCGGTCCGGCAGATCCTGAAGTGCGCTACGTTCACTGTCGATCCGCTTGGCGTTGCGGGCATTGCGGCGGCTGGCGATCTCATCGATGAAGCCACGATAGGCAGCTAGATCGTCGAAGTCGGCGGTGCCACGCAGCAACAGCGCGTCGCCGATCGCTCGCTTGAGATGACCATGCGAACTCTCGATCGCCCCGTTCTCGTGGGCGATGCCACGATTGTTGCGGGAAGGCCGCATGCCGTAATGGGCACAGAGGTCTTCGTATCGCCGCGTCAGATCGTCTTTGGCGTCGCGGTCGAGATTGCAAAAGGCGGCCGACAGGCTGTCGGTGCGATGCTCCCGTGGCGCCCCACCGAGTGACCACAAGGCATTCTGCAGGCCTTCGGCCAGAGCGACGAAGCTCTCACCGCCGAGCACGACATGGGCGTGCTCAAACCCGGAATAGGCCAGCCGGAAGTGATAGAGACGATGGTCGAGCGGTACGCCCGCGATCGTGACACCCAATTCGCCCATGTCGGTGAAGTCGGACAGGCCGCGCTGACCGGGTTCGTGGGTCTGGCGGAAGATGACCTCCTGCTCCTCGCCGTGGATCGCCCGCCAGGCCCGGATCCGGCGCTCCAGCGTGCGACGGATGCCGGCGCCGAGCTCGGGATGGCGTCGGAGCAACTCCTCGAAGATCGTGACCGGCCGCACACCGGGGGCGGCCTTCAGCATCGGCGCGATCTCTGTCTCAAATACGCGGGCCAAGGGATCTGGCCGGCGACGGCCGCGGGGAGCCTTCTTCTGCGACGGAAGGCGTCGATCCTTCTCGATCCGGTAAGCGGTCGAGGTGCTGAACGAAGCCTTGGCGGCGGCCACGGGTGGGCTATCGGTCTGACGGTACTTCATGTAGAGCCTCATTTGGTGATCGGTAATGTGTCGGCCTGGCACGCGAGTGATTCCTCTTGGCGGAAGAACCACTTGCATAACCAGCCGGCCGCGATCACCAGTCGGCGCGGTCCGCTGTGGATCGCGCCGACGCCGGGCTCGTAACTCCGGTCGGGCTACGCCCTCCCTGCGTCACGAGCCCGGCGTAGCCCTCTCATCATGGTCGACGCTCCACTTCCATCCTGTTCGCCGCGCGGCA
>NZ_AJQF01000571.1:0-2622 GCF_000261705.1 Bradyrhizobium genomosp. III
CCGCCGTATCACTCAGCTCTGATTCCGGGGACTAGGGACGGTGCCATCTGGAGCATGTCTCTGGTCGTCTATCTCGAGCCGCGCTGCTACAAGTTCATACGATCACAGCGTTTATACGTCTCAAGATCGGCCCGAGTGCCACATTGCGCCGCACACGTTCGAGAGCCACAGGACGTAAGCCTGCGTGCGAGAGAAAAAGCAAGCCTCCAGCTAAACTCGAGACGCAAGGGTATTGCCGCCATTGTCCATCAACGCCGTTTTCCCGCGCGGGGTGCTTGCAACGTCTATTGCTTCACCTAACCCAACCCGCTAGCTGACACCGGACAAGCTTCGCCGAACATCGCAAGTTTGCGCCGGCAGTTAGCTCGTCGTATCGAAGCATGGATTTCGCATTCGGTCGGCAAGAACCTCTGGATGATCCCGTATAGCGGTGCCGCGGCGGTTAAGTGCCTGGCGGTCGCCTGGTTGCGCGAGCCGCCGAGATGGTTCTAATAGATCATATACGCCAGCCGGCCGAATCGGCTTCCAGCCGTCGAGGGCATCCACCGCGATTCAAAGTCGCTTTCATGTGGCCCGTCCAGAAGCGCTCGTTGGCTCAGAGGGCAGGGCCGTCAACAGGCCGAGCAGGCTGCCAGTGAAGCCTTCGAAGCAGGGTAGAAGCGATCGCCCGTTCCAGCGGCTTGGAGAATCTTAAACAATTATTGAATGTTGATTGCTGCTCCATGTACGTGCGCTCACCGACTTTGCCGCCGCCAGCCATCTACGCGCAGCCGGCACCATCCTCCATCCGATCGCCCCAGTTCTCAGCCTCTGGGCCGGCACCGGTGGGCAAAGCGACAGCACACGGACGCGCGCTTTACAGCCTATGGGCTCTGGCCGTATCGCGTTCACTGCCTCCTTTGCTGCCACGTTACCAAATGAGGTAGGTATCGCGTGTTGGCAATTGTGGTACCTTGTAGGGGATGATCGAAATGAGCGGCGAACAACTTAGTACGTTATAAGCCCTTCAAGCTAGGAGATCTCGAATGGCACCGAATGCAAGCGAAGACGAGAAACGCGAGCGGCGGCCACATGTCGGGCACGACCCGGCTCTGATATCTGGCGCTTCCGCCGATGGCGCTGGGAAATCTACGACAGCCGCATCGCCTATTCCATTTACTTTTCGGGAATGGCAGAGCTCGATTGAAGCGACAAGCAACCTGTTCGCTGCGGCCCTGAAGGACGGACTAGGTTTGGCGGCTTCCTCCCTGCACGATCAGGCCACCTTTCTGAAGGATATCGCGGACTCCAAAACTTCCTCGGAGCTGTTGCGGTGTCACCTGGATTTTCTGGAGAAATTCTGGTCGAGGTCGTTCAGCGCCGGCTCGAAGATATTGGATCATCTCAAGCCACAGCCATCACCCGCGGGAAGGCAGGCGCTTCACTGAGCTTGCGATAAGAGCCCGATCGCAGCTACTTCCTCCAGAGCCGAGGGCATATGTCGCCCACTGACGAGGGTGTGGGTCGCTTTAGTGGCTTCAGCTCACCCGCCAAATCCCACGATTGCTCTGAACTCAAGATGCCGCGAGTTATCTAAGATTCGTTTGCCATAGATACCTCTCTTTTTGTCGAATAGAGCTTTTCTTAGGCGGAGGCAGGCAACCGCTGTCCGCTCAAGGGGGCGCAGATCCGGTTGGCGGCCGATGCCGGGATGAGTGATGACGTGATCGCCACAAGCCTGGGCGTCGGCCACTTGGCGGTCTCCCACCCTTCGACGTTTTTGTCGAAGGCAACCTGGCGGAGAACCAGAGCGAAGAGCCGCCTACCGGGCAGAGCGCGAACTCAACGACAAGGAAGAGGCCCTTCTGGTGGCCACCGCCTGCGGCCCTCCGGCAGGCCGGGCGCTGGACACCGGAGCTGCTAGCTGGCGAATGCTCAGGCTGACGTGGTACCAAGCATGCCGCCGGAACGTCGTTCTCACGCTTGACTGCAACTTGCCCACACGGGCCGCTTTCGTTTTGGGAATTGCCGGGTCTCGTCAGCTTTCAGTAAGCCAGCCCGGATACAGAGCCGTTGTGGTTAACGGGACGTGGCAGGGACAGCGCTATCTATCCAGAACGGTCAGCGCCGAGTCACGCTTTCCGCTAAACTCAACGGCAGCGCGGAGCGGCAGGGATAGTGCCTTTATCCAGCCCCCCAGGTCGGTAGGCGCCAGGCCGCGCCCGCGCTGTTTCCTGTCGCTGACCTTCTGTAGTCGGCTTTAAGCGTTCAGGGGGTGGAACATGGACGGCTTCAACTCAACATCCTCGCCTTATGCGCCGCAAGTGCGGCGCAACCAGCCGCTGCCAAGTTTGTCTCTTTATGTGCCCCCGAGCTGGCAGCAGGGAGATCCGTGGGCGCCGGAAGACCTCAAGTTGCGAATGGGTTTGCACAAGCTTCTGCCCCATCCGGATCTGAGCCAAATAAAAGTCTTACTCTCGGGGACGTGAACTAAACAGCCGGTATCGGGCCGCCAGGCTCGGAACACGAGATTTTTTTCCGCAGAAACTGAACTAGCTCCCGATTGAAGTCAGCCAAGGCGGCGAGTCGCCCGCGCTGCCTGCGATCCGAGTCGATCGTTAATAAGCCGAATTGGGCTGAACT
>NZ_AJQF01000572.1:0-1065 GCF_000261705.1 Bradyrhizobium genomosp. III
CGGCCTGACGGCCGCGCTCGATCGCCGCCGGCGACACCAGCGCGGACAGGCCGATGATCGGCATCGAGCCCAGATTGTTGTCGGAGCGGATAACTTCCGCGAACTCGAACCCGTTCATGTCGGGCATCTCGATGTCGGTCAGGACCACGTCGAAGCTCTGCGCCCGCAGTGCCGCGAGGCCCTCCTGCGCGGTCGGCGCGGTGCGGACGCGGTAGCCGGCCGCCTTGAGCACGGGCGCCAGCATGTTGCGGAAGAAGGCGCTGTCGTCGACCAGCAGCACCGACTGCGAGTGCATCGACGGCTTCATCTCCTTGCGGGTGAACCAGTCGGCGAACGCCATCGGGAGGAAGTGGCCGACGTCGATCACCTCGGTGGCCTGGCCCTTGATCACGGCCGAGCCGAGGATGCCGGAGGCGGAGCCGCCGACCTCGATGTTGAGCCGTTCCTCGACGATGTCGATGATCTCGTCGACGACGAGGCCCATGGAGCGGCCGTCATCGGCGAACACCAGGATCGGCTGGGCGCCCTGGCTGGCAATGGTGACGCTCTCCATGGCGACGAGCGGCATCAGCTGCTCGCGGTATTGCACCATGTAGCGGCCGTTCGAGAACTCGATCTTGTCGGCGGGCAGCTCTTCCAGGCGCGTGACGAGGCCAAGCGGGACCGCCTTGGGCTGCGACGAGCCGGCGCGGAACACCAGCAGCGAAGTGGTCTGCTCGCCGCTTCCGATGTGATGCGCGCCGTTCTCGTCGCCCATGTCATGGGCCGAGGAGCCGGCGGCGCCGAGCGCCTTGGCAATACCGTTGGGGTCGATGATCATGATCACCGCGCCATCGCCCAGGATGGTGTTGCCGGAGAACATGTCGATGTGACGCAGCTTGGTCGACATCGGCTTCACGACGATTTCTTCGGTGTGGAACACGCCGTCGACGACGATGCCGAAGGTCTGGCTGCCGACTTGCGTGACCACGATGAAGCCGTTCTCGGGATCGGACGCGGCGCCGTCGTCGATCTTGAGCAGCTTCTTCAAATGGATCAGCGGCAGCAGCTTGTTGCGCAGACGGA
>NZ_AJQF01000573.1:0-1287 GCF_000261705.1 Bradyrhizobium genomosp. III
CGAGGCGGCGCCGTCGTCGATCTTGAGCAGCTTCTTCAGATGGATCAGCGGCAGCAGCTTGTTGCGCAGACGGAGGACCGCGGTGTCCTTGATGCGCTCGATGCGGTGCTCGGAGTTGGCGCGGGCCCGCACCAGCTCGACCACCGAGAGCTGCGGGATCGCAAAGCGGTCGCCGGCGGCTTCGACGATCAGGGCGGAGACGATCGCCAGCGTCAGCGGGATCTTGATGGTGACGGAGCTTCCCTCGCCGGCCACCGACTTGATGTCGATGGTGCCGCCGATCTGGTCGATATTGGTGCGCACCACGTCCATGCCGACGCCGCGGCCCGACACCGAGGTGATGGCGGCTGCGGTGGAGAAGCCGGGCGCGAAGATGAACTTGTGGATCTGGGCTTCGCTCATCTTCTCGAGCTCGGCCTCGGTGACCAACCCTGAGGAGATCGCCTTGGCCTTGATCTTCTCGGTGTTGAGGCCACGGCCGTTGTCGGCGATGCAGATGATGATGTGGCCGCCCTCGTGATAGGCGGACAGGCGGATGGTGCCCTGCTCGCCCTTGCCGGATGCGAGACGCTCGGCGGGGGTCTCCAGGCCATGATCGGCGGAGTTGCGCACCATGTGGGTGAGCGGGTCCTTGATCAGGTCGAGCACCTGGCGGTCGAGCTCGGTGTCGGCGCCGTGCATCTCCAATTCGATCTGCTTGCCGAGTTCGCTCGACAGGTCGCGGACGATGCGGGGCAGCTTCTGCCAGGCATTGCCGATCGGCTGCATGCGCGTCTTCATGACGCCTTCCTGCAGCTCGGCGGTGACGTTGGACAGGCGCTGCAACGGCACCTTGAACTCGGTGTCCTCGTTGCGGCGGGAGATCTCCAGCAGCTGGTTGCGGGTCAGCACCAGCTCGGAGACCATGGTCATCAGATGCTCCAGCGTATCCACGTTGACGCGGATCGACTGGTTGGCGATGCGGTCGCCTTCGCTGGCGCCCTCGTCGGCCATCGACTTCTTCGGCGCGGCCTTCTCCTTGGCGGGCTTTGCTTCCTTGGCGGTTTCCTTGGCGGCGGGCGCGGGCGCTTCAGCGGCCGGCGCGGGCTTGGCTTCAGCCTGAGCAACAGGCGTCGGCGCCTCGATCGCGGTCTCGCGGAAGGCGCGCTCGAGCTCGTCGAGCGAGACTTCGCCCGGACGCAGCGGGCGCTCCAGGGTCTGGTCGATCAGCGTGCCCGAGGTCAGGTTTGCCGGCGCAGCAGCGGCAACCGGGGCTTCCGGCACCAGCGGCGGAGCTTCGGCAACGGG
>NZ_AJQF01000574.1:0-2288 GCF_000261705.1 Bradyrhizobium genomosp. III
GGGGATAAGGATGCAACTCAGTGCGGCCTGCGATCCGCACGACTCCGCCCGTCGACTGCGAGGTTCGGAGATGAACTATCGCCGCAAGAAGCCTTAAGGGATTACCCTTTCCGATGAACTCGCGCGCATCAGCGGTCAGTGACTTTTCGTCGTCGAGCCGAGCAGCAATGGGATCTTTGTTATTTGCGAAGAGCCAGTGGCCAAAGCTGAGAAGAGTACGTACATAGCCCCTGGCAGTGCGTTCGGCGGCGTTCCCATTACGGAGGGCCTCCTCAAGCCCCGAAATAAGGGGAGCATCCTCGGTATGAAGAGGCTGCTTGTCGTGCCCTATCAAAATTCCAGTTGACTGAGCCGGCTGCGGCGCCGAGGACGACGGGCCGGGTTCGTCCATCCGGCCCAAATCCTGATCGTGGCCTTCCGCAGGAAGCAATTCCTCTGGCCAACTGCCAGCTTTCTGCCACGCACTGTGCTGCGCAGCGGCGTCGCCGACCTGTCTCGACTCCATCAGGGCCGCGTCTTCGGGATCAATATGGCGCTCGAGCTCCATCGCTTTAGGGCCCGCCTGTGATTTTCGGAGATGAGCCAGAGCGGCACCGATCCTCGAATCAGCACCGGCGTCCTTCTTATAGCTCTTGACATCTCCATCCAGCGCCTTGCCTGAAAGCCGACCAGCAATGCCCTTCTTGTTGTTTTCACGCAGGTAGTCACTGAAACTGCGAAGAGCCGTTGCATCCTTCCTGGCTTCTTCCTTCTTGCCGGTATCTGTCGCTGCTTCGTTTTTGTACTCTGCGATGAGAGCTGCGTCCTGGGGATAAGGATGCAACTCAGGGCGGCCTGCGATCGGCACGATTCCGCCCGTCAACCGCGAGGTCCTGAGATGGTCTATTGCCCTAAGGAGTGTCGCGGGACGCTTTTCGAACAACTCGCGCGCATCAGCGGTCAGTGACTCTTCGTCGTCGAGCCGAGCAAAAATGCTCTTTTTGTTATTTGCGTAGAGCCTCTGGCCAAAGCTGCGAAGAGAAGATAGATAGTTTCGGACGGTGCGTTCGGCGGCGCTCCCATTCCGGAGGGCCTCCTCAAACCCCGCAATAAGGGGAACATCCTCGGAATGAAGAGGCCGCTTCTTGTGCCCTATCGCAACCCCAGTTGACTGAGCCGGCGCCGAGGACGGCGGGCCGGGTTCGTCCATCGGACCCAAAAGCAAATTCTGATCATGGCCTTCCGCAGGAAGCAATTCCTCTGGCCAACTGCCAGCTTTCTGCAACGAACTGTGCTGCGCAGCAGCGTCGCCGACCTGCCTCGACTCCTTCAGGGCCGCGTCTTCGGAATCAATATGGCGCTCGAGCTCCATCGCCTTAGCGCCCGCCTGCGATTTTCGGAGATGAGCCAGAGCGGCACCGATCCTTGAATCAGCACCGGGGGCCCTCTTATAGCTCTTGACATCTCCATCCAACGCCTCGTCTGAAAGACGAGCAGCAATGCCCTTCTTGCTGTTTTCACGCAGGTAGTCGCTGAAACTGCGAAGAGCAGTTGCATTCTTGCTTGCATCCTTCTTGCCGGTATCTGTCGCTGCGTCGTTTTTGTACCCTTCGATCAGAGCTGCGTCCTGGGGATAAGGATGCAACTCAGTGCGGCCTGCGATCGGCACGATTCCGCCCGTCGACCGCGAGGTCCTGAGATGGTCTATTGCCCTAAGGAGTGTCGCGGGACGCTTTTCGAACACGCGCGCATCAACGGTCAGCGACTCTTCGTCGTCGAGCCGAGCAGCAATGGGATCTTTGTTATTTGCGAAGAGCCACTGGCCAAAGCTGCGAAGAGAATATAGATTATTTCGTGCGGTGCCTTTGGCGGCCCCGCCCTTGATGAGGGCCTTCTCAAGCCCCAAAATAAGGGGAGCATCCTGGGAATAAAGGGGGCTTTTGCTGAGCCTTCTCAGAATCCCTTTTGACTGAGCCGGCTGCGGCGTCGAGGCGGCCGGCATTGCTCCATCACCTTCACCTGAACTGCCGATCTCGCTCAATTGCCGCTCAAAGGTCGCCGCGGCTGCGGACGGAGCCGCGGGTGAGCTCTCTTGCGGGCCCGTGCTGTCCGATTGTTCACGCACCCGCTTGGTCGAGGGGAAATCCATCCGTTCTCACTTTCAAAATATGAACCAGGGCTTCGATCTGGCATGCTGGCGATCAGCAACAAACCACCCTTTACAGCCCTCGATAGACCCGCACCGGGAGCATCTGCGGATTTCACGGATCGTGTGCATCGATTTCGCGCGATCGTGAGCACTGAATTCA
>NZ_AJQF01000575.1:0-2287 GCF_000261705.1 Bradyrhizobium genomosp. III
GCAAGGCTGACCTGCTCAAGTCTCTCGGCCTGACCACGTCTGTGGGCGGCGGCAACGCCACCGTGAGCGTCAACCGGACCACGAGCTCGGGCTCGCTCGGTGCGACGATCGCGGACGGTTCGACGCTGAACGTCGACGGTCACGTCATCACCTTCAAGAACGCGCCGATCCCGGGTTCGACCGGTGCTCCGAGCGTTCCGAGCGGGTATGGTGCGAACGGCAACGTTCTCACTGACGGCGCCGGCAACTCGACGGTCTATCTGCAGGGCGGCACGATCAACGACGTCTTGAAGGCGATCGACCTTGCCACCGGCGTGCAGACCGCGACGGTCAATGCCAACGGCACCGCGACGCTTGCGACCGCCACCGGCCAGTCGAACTCGTTGATCAATGCTTCGGGTCAGCTCAAGATCTCGACCGGTGTCAATGCCGATCTGTCGATCACCGGCACCGGCAACGCGTTAAATGCGCTTGGCTTCGCCGGCAACACCGGGACCTCGACCGCCTTCACCGCGGCGCGCACCTCGGGCGTCGGCGGCATCACCGGCAAGACCTTGACCTTCTCGTCCTTCAACGGCGGCACGGCGGTCAGCGCCACCTTCGGCGACGGCACCAACGGCACGGTCAAGACGCTCGATCAGCTCAACACGAAGCTTCAGGCCAACAACCTGACGGCGACGATCGACGCCAACGGCCTGCTGACGGTCTCGACCACCAACGACTACGCGTCCTCGACCATCGGTTCGAACGCCGCGGGTGGTGCGATCGGCGGCACGCTGACCACGGCGCTGACGTTCTCGACGGCTTCCAGCCCCGTCCAGGATACGGTTGCGCAGACCTCGCGTGCGAATCTCGTCAACCAGTACAACAACATCCTCCAGCAGATCGATTCGACTGCTCAGGACTCCTCGTTCAACGGTGTCAACCTCTTGAACGGCGACCAGCTCAAGCTGGTGTTCGACGAGACCGCCAAGTCGAGCCTGAGCATCACGGGCGTGACCTACAACTCCAAGGGTCTGGGCCTCGCTGCGTTGACCAGCGGTGTCGACTTCATCGACAACGCTGCCACCAACAAGGTGCTCACGAACCTGAACTCCGCCTCGAGCACGCTCCGTTCGGAAGCCTCGGCTCTGGGCTCGAACCTGACCATCGTGCAGGTTCGTCAGGACTTCAACAAGAACCTGATCAACGTGCTGCAGACCGGTTCGTCCAATCTCACGCTGGCCGACACCAACGTCGAGGCGGCCAACAGCCAGGCGCTGTCGACTCGTCAGTCGATCGCGGTCTCCGCGCTGTCGCTGGCCAACCAGTCGCAGCAGAGCGTGCTGCAGCTGCTCCGCTAACAAGCGGACGACATCGCAAGACGTTAGGGCGGCGGGGCCTCGGCCCCGCCGCTTTTTTGTTGATCGCCCGAGGTTTTGAGAGGGCAGATGACGCTCCGAAAAGTAACCAGCGGTTATGGTTAATGGAGCGTAAGCGCAAAGAATTGCCAATGATTTCAGGCTGATTGCCATCTCGCTCCGCGCGTCCCGCCCGCTCATGGTGAACCGGCGCTTACGCAGGCGATGCTCGTTTCACCCTTTGTTAGCCATGTCGCGGCACGCTGGCCCCGTCACTCGATCCGAAGCGATCGAACGAAGACGCGTAAGCCAGAAGGGTAAGAGTCATGTCAGGTATTGTTCTCTCTGCGTCGGTTCGTCAGAACCTCCTCTCTCTCCAGTCCACCGCCGACCTCCTCGCCACCACACAGAACCGTCTGTCGACCGGCAAGAGCGTCAATTCGGCCCTGGACAATCCCACCAACTTCTTCACGGCACAGTCGCTCGACAACCGCGCCAGCGACATCAACAATCTGCTCGACGGCATCGCCAACGGCGTGCAGGTGCTTCAGGCCGCCAACACCGGCCTGACCTCGCTGCAGAAGCTGATCGACAGCGCGAAGTCGATCGCCAATCAGGCGCTGCAGACCACGGTCGGCTACTCCACCAAGTCCAACGTCTCCACCACGATCGCCGGCGCGACGGCGGCCGACCTGCGCGGCACGACGAGCTTCGCCAGCGCGACCGCGAGCAGCAACGTGCTGTATAACGGCACGGCCGGCGGCACCACGGCGGCGAACGGCACCACGACGCTCGGCGCCACCATCGGCACCTTCACGGGCACTGCGGGAACGGCCGGCGACGGCACCACGGCTCTGACCGGCGCCATCACCCTGATCGCCACCAACGGCACGACCGCCACCGGCCTGCTCGGCAACGCCCAGCCCGCCGACGGCGACACGCTGACC
>NZ_AJQF01000576.1:0-2244 GCF_000261705.1 Bradyrhizobium genomosp. III
CCCTTCGAAGTGATCAAGTCCAAGCTCCTCCTTCATATCGACAAGGCTGTGCACGACCCGCGTCGGATCGCGCCGATCCGGGAACACCCGGGCCAGATTGTCGGCCAAGCCGAGACGCCGCTCGGCCATCGCCAGAAGCATCACGCCCCCGTTCGAGGTTAGGCGCCCACCATCGAAGGCAGCTGTGACTTTCTTGGCGTGAATGGCTGGAAACGAGAAGGGCGGAATCGTATCGTCGGTCATGGCGGGCGTGGCGTTCGCGGTTGGAGGTGATGGGGTTGGCTTCACAACCGAATCCTACGCCGTATGAGCGCTTTACACCACGCTCGCCAGCCTCTCGGGCGCCTCTTACGAATAAGACAGGTTAGTCGGTCCGACCCGTCATGTTTTTGGGGTTTCGGACAAGGTTCTGACGATGACGCTTTCATCCGTTTTGATGGCGGATCGCGAGGCCCGTCCTGATTGGTATGCAGTTGGCATTGCCATGATCGTCGTGGATCGGCTGGTTCACAACTTTCTGGTCCGAACCGGGATTTTGGAGCAACTTGGCATGGTTCATCCGTACGGTCCCCGTTGCTATGCAGACGGCGGCTGCGCCGAGGTCTTGCGGCGCGTCTCGGCACAGATCGACGCGCGCCAGTTTGATCGTAATTTTCCGGCGGATTTTCCGCGCTTTGTTCAGCACGCTCTTTGGCGTTACTGCGCTGCTGACGGTTTGAACGTCTGCAACGGCAACAATATTGATGATCGCAAGTCATGCGATCTTTCGTCGTGTATTGTTTACAGTAATTGTGCCAAAAAAGCGCGGAAATTACAGTAATTATCTTCTATTTAAGCGCAATTTTTCTGCAGCTAAATTATTGCAATCATTGCGCTTTTGGATGATATGCTTTATTATACTTACGACGAGATTGTTTGAACGCTCTTCTCGTCTTCAGCAAAGGAGTCGTCCAATGACAAGACCGCCATTGCCGGGAGCATCCCGCAGGACCAGCGACAACGCCGTTTCAGAAAGGGGCCCAAATCGGGCCCCTTCGGCTTTTCAGGAGGGCAAAATGGCCAAGCCCAATCTCACGAACCAAAAGACACTCTCCGCCTCGGCAATCATCGTTTACGGGATCGACGCGACCGGCAAGCCGAAGGCCGGCCGGTTTCCGGAGCGCCAGGCGGCGGCGGCCAAAAAGGCCGCGCGCTCACTCAAGCTCGCTGTTTGCAACGTCGATCGACCAGCTCTTGTCGAAATCGTTGCGAAAATTCCGGTCGGACGCGTTCACGACCAAGGCAGTCGCTTCTGCCCTACATCAAACGCAGCTTGTACGTGAGCGTCACGACAGGATCACCGGTTCCCGGGCTCGACTTGCGCGGAATGCTCTGGATAGCGCGGTCGGGATGATTGACGCCGCCGGGGCGCGGTGATGGGGTGATCCCGGTTCGGAGCGGGCAACGGGATCAGAATGAACAGCGAGTCGCAGCTGCGCGAGAAGCTTCGGAAGATCGAGGCGTTGTTCGTGGGGGCCGGAACTGCTGGTGAGCGCCATGCGGCGGAAGCCGCGCTGCAGCGGGTGCGGGCCCGGGTCGAGGAACTCGCTCGCCACGATCCACCAATCGAACAGCAATTCTCACTTCCCGACCAGTGGTCTCGGCACCTTTTTCTGGCGCTTTGCCGCCGATATGGGCTGCGGCCGTTTCGTTAGCTTTGAGCGTCTTCAGCAGCCAGCGTTCGACATCATGACCGGACAGCAAGTACGGCAAGACGGCTTCGCTCGATTCCAAGCAGTCCCTGAGGCCGGCAAAGAATATCTTGGCAGCGGCATCCAACGGCGACAGCGCGCTGTTGTGTCGTCTACAAAGGCAGTTCGCGGTGAGATTCTTTGGAGCCAGCGCCTTTGTTTCGCCTGCTTCGAGCCAAGGCAGTCCAGAGGCCGTGAAATTACCGTCCCCGCGAAGTATTTCGATCACAGCCTCGCTGATCAGATGCTCGCCGGAGATTGGCGCTTCGCAATTTCCCAGCTCCTGCATGTAACAGCGTTCAAGTGTCGTACTGGGCGAGCCGGATCGAAGGTCAAGCCCTGAAGCCGGCTTGTGCCATCGAACACCATCAAAACAGCAGGAAGCCGATTGTCGCCCCGATCGACAACGACAAGGTGCCACCTTCATTTCCTCAAGTCTGCGCTTGGCTTCACCCATCGGAGTGACCCCCAGCGGCAGTCTAGCCCGTCTTATTCGTAAAGGACCGGCTCATGC
>NZ_AJQF01000577.1:0-2144 GCF_000261705.1 Bradyrhizobium genomosp. III
GCTCATTTTGCGCCAGCGCATCCTGCCAGGGCTCGCTCAGACACCTACGCCGGTCTTGAGGCAGCGGTTAATCCGAATCCGCGCACACCATTCGAGTTGCGTGACAATGCTTGGGCCCCGGCGCCTGACTTTCGGCCGCTGTTTGCCGGGCCAGTACCGGGGCATCACCAGGGCGCTCGACAGCCCGGCTCGCCGCAGGGGCTTTCTCCGGCGCCAGCCTTCTCGGATGATGAAGCTTTGGCGTGGTTGCGCGAGGAGCTGGCGCGACGGCAGATGCAAGAACCGGCCTCACCATCAACCGGCAGGGCTCCCTCAGACATCTACGGCGGCCTTGAGTCATTGGTGCATCTGGATGCGCCCACGCCGTGGGAATTGCGCGACGATGCTCACTTTGCGCCGGCTCCCGCTGCCAGGGCGCGCTCGGACACCTACCGCGGTTTTCCATTGGTTGATCTGACTGCGCCCACGCCGTCCGAATCACGCGACGATGCTAATTCTGTACGGCCGTTTCCGATCACCTCCGCCAACGCTCAGATCGGGGCTTTAGATCCGACAGTCTCGTCTCACGGCCACGGGCTGGTGCTCGAGGACACGGAATGGCTGGGCGACGAGCATATCGACAGGGATTACCGGCTCCAGGAGCAGGATTTGCAGAGGAACGATCCGGATCTCGCCGCCCGGACGCGGTTCGTGAATCCCCTCATCGTCCTAAATTATCTGGGCTCTAACGACGATGGCGTCGTGCAAACCGAGTTCCAGCGCATCGTCCATGATGATGAATTTAATGATACAGCCGACTTCCTGTTCCTGCCCGTGATTAATGCCAACCCTGAAGATCCTAATAACCTCGGCAACCATTGGTCGCTGCTGTTCGTTGATCGCAGTGACCGGGGGCAGCCGGTCGCCTACCACTACGATTCCTACAGGGGACTCAACAAAAAGCATGCAGAGCATCTCGCAAGTAGGCTGCACCTCCGCCTGGAGCCAGCCGGCATGGCCCAGCAGCAGAACACTTATGATTGCGGCGTCTTTGTCGTGGACGGGACGCGGGCGCTGGTTAGGCAATTGGAGCAAGGAGGGCAGACAGTCCACCTGGACCAGCTCGTCGTCGATCGGCAGGCACTGCAAAACCGACTCAGGGGCTGATGTCGCCGTGGGCGAGATAGAGTTGGCTGTGAATCGACGCTGAACATTGACCCCCGTACGCGCGAAGTCAATCAAGTACTTGGGACGCCGATCGGCGTCCGGACCCCACACGATGACATAATTGCGGTCGGCGCCCGCGGGACGAAAGGTCCGCTATCTTCAAGCCTGCACGCAATCACACGAATCGGAGGGGCTATGAAGCAATATGTTGGGCTTGACGTCTCACAAAAGGAGAGAATCAGGAACAGCAGAAGCCCGTTCCCGAAGATCATACGTCCGTCAGCAAGGACGAGGAATCGGGCGCACGAGGGTTGCAGCGCGATTTGCAGGATCGGTTGCAGCCGGCGCACGACGAGCCGGTGAGCGAGCCCGTCAGCGATAGTGCTTCCCATCCCGAAGTACCTGCAGGCTCGCGCCGGTTCGCCGCCTGCTCAAGGTCGGCATTGGCCTTGCGATTGTGGCCGTCTTCGGATGGTTGCCGCTGAAGGCCGTGCTGCAGACCTCGAGCGTTGCGGCCGTGGTCAATGCCAGGATCGTGACGTTGCGCTCGCCGATTGACGGCACCGTGAGCGCGAAGCCGCCGCAAGGCTCGACGCAACTCAGCGTGGTCCATGAGGGCGACGCGATCCTTCATGTCGTCAACGCGCGTGGCGATCGCGTGCGGCTCGACGATCTTCGGCGGCAGATGTCCCGGATGGAAAATGAGCGCCCGAGTTTCGCCGCCAAGCTTGCGGCCGCCGAGACGGCGCAACAGGACCTCGCCCGCCAGGCGGCCCAGTTCCGCGACGGTCGCATCCTCCAGCTCCAGGCGCGCATTGCCGAAATCCAGTCGGCGATCGAGGCCGCGGCCGCGCGACGGGAGAAGGCAGTGGCCGCCGTCGAGCGGGCCTCGTCACTGATCAAATCGGGCAGCGTCTCGACGGTCGAAATGGCCCGCCTGACGCGCGAGCAGGCGATCGCCCAGCAGACTGCGGATTTCACGGATCGTGAGCATCGAT
>NZ_AJQF01000578.1:0-2126 GCF_000261705.1 Bradyrhizobium genomosp. III
CCGGCCCGGCAAACGGCGGCGGAAAGCCAGGCGCCGGGCTGCAAGCATTGTCACGCAACTCAAATGATGCGGGCGAATTCGGATTAAACGACACCTCAATACCGCCGTAGGTATTTGAGCGAGCCCTGGCAGAGTGCGTTGGCGCTGCTTCCACGGTCGGCCGGGCAGGTTCCTGCCCAGCTTGGACTATGTCCTGCGCCTGCTCAGGAGGAACCTCGGGCCACGATGGGCCGTCTTCCACCATTAAGCGCAGATCCTGATCGTAACCTTCCGGGAGGACCAATGGCCGACTGACAGCTCGCTGCCGCGCGCTGTGCTGCGCAGCGGCGCCCCCGACGTACGTCGCGACCGCATGCGGCGCCGTGACATCTTCGTAGCCGCTCCGCAGCAGCATCGGCTGCGTCTCCCATGACGACGTACCCTGTTGATGGGTAGGCGCCGGTGTCGGCTGGCCGCCTGAATTGGCGATCTCGCTCAGCTGCCGCTCGCCGGCAACGCCTTGCGGATTGTTTAGGGTCCTCTGCCTCTTCGCTGGCCTCAACTCAGCTGTGTCATGCTCATCGTTGATGAGGACCTCCTCGCTTGGCAGGCGGTTGCTCCTGGCAAGCGCAGCCATCGGCTCGTCCGGGGACTGCTGGCGGTCGGGCTCTCCGGGATCCGGTGCCTGGTCATGGCGCGCGGCTGGCTCGAGAGATGACGACGAGCGGGGTTCGTCCATCAGCCCCAAAAGCAAATCCTGATCGCGGCCTTCCGCGGGAAGCTCCTCTGGCCGACGGCCAGTTTCCTGCGACGCGCTGTGCTGCGCAGCGGCGGCGTCGACGCGCCTCGGCTCCATCAGTACCGTGTCTTCGGGATTGATAAAGGCCACGTTCTGGGGGTGAGGATTCAGCTTAGCGCGTCGTGAGATCGGCACTTCGCCCGTCGACCGCAAGGTCCGGAGATAGTCGATTGCCTGAACGAGTCTCTTTGGATTACCCTCTCCGGTGAACTCGAGCACCTCACCGCCATCGGTCAGCGACTTATTGTCGAGCCGATCACGAATGCTCGGTTTTTCTTTTGCGAAAAGCCAACGGCTAAAGCTACGAAGAGAACCTCCGTGCTGCTCGGCAGCGGATTTGCTGAACCCGCCCTTGATGAGGGCCCTCTCAAGCCCCGAAATAAGGGGAGCATCCACGGAATAAAGAGGCTGCTTCCTCTTCCCTATCACAATCCAAGTTGACTGAGCCGACTGCGGCGCCGAGGACGACGGGCCGGGTTCATCCATCAGCCCCAAAAGCAAATCCTGATCGCGGCCTTCCGCGGGAAGCTCCTCTGGCCGACGGCCAGTTTCCTGCGACGCGCTGTGCTGCGCAGCGGCGGCGTCGACGCGCCTCGGCTCCATCAGTACCGTGTCTTCGGGATTGATAAAGGCCACGTTCTGGGGGTGAGGATTCAGCTTAGCGCGTCGTGAGATCGGCACTTCGCCCGTCGACCGCAAGGTCCGGAGATAGTCGATTGCCTGAACGAGTGTCTTTGGATTACCCTCTCCGGTGAACTCGAGCACCTCACCGCCATCGGTCAGCGACTTATTGTCGAGCCGATCACGAATGCTCGGTTTTTCTTTTGCGAAAAGCCAACGGCTAAAGCTACGAAGGGAACCTCCGTGCTGCTCGGCAGCGGATTTGCTGAACCCGCCCTTGATGAGGGCCCTCTCAAGCCCCGAAATAAGGGGAGCATCCACGGAATAAAGAGGCTGCTTCCTCTTCCCTATCACAATCCAAGTTGACTGCGGCGCCGAGGACGACGCGCCGGGTTCATCCATCAGCCCCAAAAGCAAATCCTGATCATGGCTTTCCGCAGGAAGCAATTCCTCTGGCCAACTGCCACCCTTCTGCGACGCAATGTGCTGCGCAGCGGCGTCGCCGACCCGCCTCGACTCCCTCAGGGCCGCCTCTTCGGGATCAATATGGCGCTCGTGCTCCATCGCCTCAGCGCCGGCCTGCGATTTTCGGAGACGAGCCAGTGCGGCACCAATCCTGGAATCAGCACCGGCGACCTTCCTATAGCTCTCGACATCTCCATCAAACGACGTGCCGAGCCCAGCAGCAATGCCCGGCCTGTTGTTGTCACGCAGGTAGTCGCTGAAA
>NZ_AJQF01000579.1:0-1993 GCF_000261705.1 Bradyrhizobium genomosp. III
CTGATCTCGCCGACCGACGAAGCCATCTCCTCGGTCGCCGAGGCTACCGACTGCACGTTACCAGATGCCTGGTCGGATGCGGTGGCGACGACGGAGGCGAGCTCTTGCGCCCGCTCGGCGGTCGAGCTCAGCGATCCGGCCGAGCTTTCCAGCGCGCCGGATGCGGCGGACACCGTTTCCACGATACCGCCCACCTGCGCTTCGAAGCTGTCGGCCAGCTCGTTCATGGTGCGCTTGCGTTCGCGATCGGCAGCGGCCTGGTCCTGGGCACGCTGCTCGATCCTGCGCTTGATGTCGTCCTGCATCGAGCTCAGCGACGTCGCGAGCCTGCCGACCTCGTCGGCCTGATCGATCTTGAGCTGCTGGTTGAAGTCGCCCTTGGCGATGCCGTCGGCGAAATTGGCGCAGTCCTGGATCGGCCGCGCGATCTTGCGTGCAGCGAACGAGATCAAGAAGATCGCCGCCAGCACGATGACGAGGCCGACACCGAGCTGCCAGAACGTGCTCGACGTCGCGCGGGCACTGAGCGAGGCATCCAGCTGCCGTGCGGACGCCAGCACGACCTCGCGCGGGACCGAGATCACGACCGACCACGCATTCTCGGTGAGCCCGAAGCGGATCGGCGCATAGATATCGATGTTGGCGAACTTCGGATCGTCCTGCACTGCGCTTTTGCCGGCCTTGACGATGGCGAGGCTCTCGCTCCAGCGCGGATCGGCTGCCGAAGCGTTCTTGCCGATCACGTCCTGATTGGCGCTGTTGGCCACGATCAGGCCGGTATCGTTGAGGATCGCGACCTTGCCCTTGCCCTCGAACAGCGAGGCATTGATCTTGAGGGCCAGCTTCTGCACGAAGTCGAGATTGTAGTCGGCGCCGGCAACGCCGCGGAACTTGCCGCCGATCATGACCGGCACCGACATGGTCGCCAGGAAGACGGCCTTGCCCTGCACGATGTAGGGCAGCGGACCGAGGATGTTCTCCTTACCCGTCGTGTTCGGATTGATGTACCAGGCGCCCTTCACCAGACCGTTGGGATGCCGCTCGCTGCTGTCGTACTCGACCAGCGGCTGAACGGCGATGTCGCCGTTGGCATTGCGCGTCCAATAGGGCAGGAACCGGCCGGTATTGTCCGATCCAACCTCCTTGCGGCCCTTGAACGCCGCGTCATCGCCATCCAGCGCGCCGGGCTCCCAGGCAGAATAGGTACCGTTGAAAGCAGGATTGAGCTCGAGCACGTGGCGGAGCAGCGCGTTGAACTGGGCGCGCCGGGCTGCGATGGGGGTGCCGGTCTTCTCGTCTGCCAGCGTCGCGAACGCATGCGCGATGGTGCGCGCGGCATCAAATCCGACCTCCAGCTCGGCCTTGATGGCGCTGGCTTCGGTGGCAGCGCGGTTCGTCAGGCTTTCCTTGGTCTGATTGTCGACCAGCTGCATGACCTCGTGGGTCACGTACTGGTTCATGCTCTGCGTGGAGAAGAGGCCGTAGCCGATCAGCACGACGCAGGTGACCGCGAGGCAGAGGCCGGCGATCAGGGCAATCTTCAACTGGATGGAGCGAATGGCAGAAAACGAAAACAGCTTCACGATGGGCCTCCGAAATGCTGCGAGGACTTAAAGTTCCCCGCGTTCGGAACCCGTAAAGATTTGGAACCGTATGACCCACGTGAAAAATAAGTCCGGGGCCGGGCGGTGCGCCAAAAGCAAAGAGCGGCGCCGATGACGCCGCTCTTGCGTAGTTTGATACCTGTCCCGAAGGATCAGGCCGCGCGCACGTTGGTCAGGAACTTGCTGACCTCATTCTTCAGCCGGCCCGAATCGTTCGACAGCATTTGCGCCGCCGACAGCACCTGCGAGGAGGCCGTGCCGGTCTCGGTCGCCCCGCGCTGCACGTCGGTGATGTTGGAGGAGACCTGCTGGGTACCTTGCGCGGCCTGCTGCACGTTGCGGGCGATCTCCTGGGTCGCCGCGCCCTGCTCTTCCACCGCCGCCGCAAT
>NZ_AJQF01000580.1:0-1832 GCF_000261705.1 Bradyrhizobium genomosp. III
AGGGTCGTGGTGCCGCTCGCCGCCGTGGTGCCGCCCGCCGCGCCGTTATACACCACGTTGCTGCTCGCCGTCGCGCTGGCGAACGAAGTCGTGCCACGCAGGTCGGCCGCCGTTGCGCCCGAGATGCTGGTGGAGACATTGGACTTGGTGGAGTAGCCGACCGTGGTCTGCAGCGCCTGATTGGCGATCGACTTGGCGCTGTCGATCAGCTTCTGCAGCGAGGTGATGCCGGTGTTTGCAGCCTGCAGCACTTGCACACCGTTGGCGATGCCGTCGAGCAGATTGTTGATGTCGCTGGCGCGGTTGTCGAGCGACTGTGCGGTGAAGAAGTTGGTGGGATTGTCCAGGGCCGAGTTGACGCTCTTGCCGGTCGACAGACGGCTCTGCGTGGTGGCGAGAAGATCAGCGGTGGACTGGAGGGAGAGCAGGTTCTGACGAACCGACGAAGAGAGGACGATACCGGACATTGAGTGTTACCCTTCTGGTACGCAACGCAACAAACAAACTTCGATTAGGATTAATCGATGCCGGGACGGTGAACGCAGACGGCTAACAAAGCATGAAGCGTGTCGCTCCAGTCCTTCCGCGGATTCACCATGTGCGCGATCGGAGCCGGACCGCGCTTCGTCGTATCATCATGATCACATGATGCTTTTTGGTGCAGCGGCGACGCGTTTGCCACTTGTCAACCATAACTCAGAGTGAGCAATTCGCTGGACTCGAACGCATCGTCCCGACTTGCCAAGCGGCGTTCTGATGCCGACCCAAAAAGAAAGCGGCGGGGCCGAAGCCCCGCCGCCGGATCTTGCTTGCGATGTCGTCCGCTTGTTAGCGGAGCAGCTGCAGCACGCTCTGCTGCGACTGGTTGGCCAGCGACAGCGCGGAGACCGCGATCGACTGGCGGGTCGACAGCGCCTGGCTGTTGGCCGCCTCGGTGTTGGTGTCGGCCAGCGTGAGGTTGGACGAACCGGTCTGCAGCACGTTGATCAGGCTCTTGTTGAAGTCCTGACGAACCTGCACCACCGAGAGGTTCGAACCGAGGCTCGAGGCTTCCGAGCGCAGCGTGCTCGACGCGGCGTTCAGGTTCGACAGCACCTTGTTGGTCGCGGAGTTGTCGATGAAGTCGACACCGCTGGTCAACGCGGCAAGACCCAGACCCTTGGAGTTGTAGGTCACGCCGGTGATGCTGAGGTTCGACTTGCCGGTCTCGTCGAACACCAGCTTGAGCTGGTCGCCGTTCAACAGGTTGACGCCGTTGAACGAGGAGTCCTGCGAGGTGGTGTCGATCTGGTTCAGGATGTTGTTGTACTGAGACACCAGATTGGCGCGCGAGGTCTGCGCAACCGTATCCTGGACGGGGGTGGAAGCCGTCGAGAACGTCAGCGACGAGGTCAGCGTGCCGCCGATCGCACCACCCGCGGCGCTCGAACCGATGGTCGAGGACGCATAGTCGTTGGTGGTCGAGACCGTCAGCAGGCCGTTGGCGTCGATCGTCGCCGTCAGGTTGTTGGCCTGAAGCTTCGTGTTGAGCTGATCGAGCGTCTTGACCGTGCCGTTGGTGCCGTCGCCGAAGGTGACGTTGACCGCCGTGCCGCCGTTGAAGGACGAGAAGGTCAAGGTCTTGCCGCTGATGCCGCCGACGCCCGAGGTGCGGGCCGCGGTGAAGGCGGTCGCAGTCCCGGTGTTGCCGGCGAGGCCGAGCGCGTTCAGCGCGTTGCCGGTGCCGGTGACGGACAGGTCAGCATTGACGCCGGTGGAGAGCTTGAGCTGGCCGGAGGCGTTGATCGACGAGTTGGTCTGGCCGGTGGCGGTCGCAAGCGTCGCGGTGCCGT
>NZ_AJQF01000581.1:0-1761 GCF_000261705.1 Bradyrhizobium genomosp. III
CGGCTGCCGCGACGCTCTCGACGCTGGTCGATGCGTCGTTCGAGGCCTTGCCTGCGATCTCGGCGCGTTCATTGGTCTGGCGTGACACCGCGGAGAGGTCGCCCGAGGTCTTGCGCATTTCGCCGGACGCCTCGCTCAGCTCGCCCAGCGACTTGTGCACCACGCCTTCGAACTCGCCGACATAGGCTTCCATCGCGCGCTGTCGCGCGGCGGCACCGGCGTTGCGCTCGCGTTCCTGCTCTTCGATCTTCTGCTTGTCGATGGCCTGCTGCTTGAAGGTCTCCAGTGCGCCGGCGAGCGAGCCGATCTCGTCGCGTCGGTCGAGATAGCCGCTGTCGACGGTGAGGTCGCCGCCGGCGACCCTTAGCATGGCATCGCGAATCCGGTGCAGCGGCGTGATCACGCGGCGGCTGACGGCCAGCATGGCGGCGCCGGTCAGGACGATCGCGGCGACGAGCAGGGCGGTGTTGACGATCAGCAACTGCACTGCGGCCGCCCGCTGCGCGGCGGAGTGATCCTTGGCGGCCTGCAGCGCGGCGTCGGCGAGCCTCACCGCGGTCATCATGCGGGGCACCGAATAGGGACTCCACTGGTTGGCGGTCATCGACGGCTTCTCGCCCTTGGCGACCGTCGTGATGACGCCGTCGCGCGTGGCGGCGTATTGCGGATCGAAATAGGTCGACTTGGTCTCGGTCATCGCCGCCGCCAGCGCCGGCGGCAATGGCATGCCGGATGCGGCGAGCTCGATCGCGGTCCAGGCGGTGTCGGTGCCGCCCACCAATTTGGTGTAGGTGAGCTGCACCTCGGGCGCGATCTTGCCGGCGTTGAGTGCATTGCCGACGATCTGCGAGGACTCGCCGGCCGTGTTGCGGAGCAGCCAGGCCATCTGCTTGATGGACAGGAGCTGGTCGATGGTCGCGTCCTGGTGGTTGACGCTCGCCGCGAGCGCGCCCGAGAGTTTTTCGAGCTGCGCCATCAGCGCGTCCTCGGTCGCGACATATTCCTTGGCGAGGCCTGCGCGGCGCTCGGCCTTGGGCTTGACGACCTCGGTCCAGAACTCGGCCTGTGCGGCCAGCAGCGTCTTGTTCAGCTTGCCGAGATCGGCGAGGAACGCTTCGCGCTGGACGATGTCGGTCGTGGGCAGGAGCTCAAGCGTGAGGGCCAGCGCCGGCATCAGCGCCGCGCGCAGCTCGCGGATGTACTTCTCGATGTCCTTGTCCATCGCGACATCGGAAGTGAGCTGGCGGCTGCTGGTCGAGCGGTCGGCCCGAATGTTGGCCATCGCCTTGAACACTTCGGCCGAGGCGGCCGAAACCGCGACGATCCGGTTGGCCTGTTGAAGACGGCCCCATGAGCTCCATGCGCTGATCGAGAAGTCGATGACGACGATGAATGCGGTGGAGAGGATTACCGCCTTCAACAGCGTGGATACGGTCAAGCGATTGAGCATCGGACACCCCGGGTGCGCGTTTCGAGTTCGTGGCCTGAACGGCAGCCCCACGAAGTTCGAAGAGACCAAGGGATGCACGCAACAGATGCGCCCGCCAGCGGCGAGCGCGTGAGGCGCATTTGGCCCGAAAAGGGTAAAAACTTAGGCAGCGTTCCTGCCGTAAAATTACGGGCGCGGCGCCCTCTCCCGATCCGCGCCTACGCCGCGCGGATCTTGCCGAGGAAGTCGCTGACCTCATGGCCGAGCTGGCGGCTCTGGCTCTCCAGCATCTCGGAGGCCTGCTTCACATTGTCGGCGGCTGCGGCGGCAGC
>NZ_AJQF01000582.1:0-1518 GCF_000261705.1 Bradyrhizobium genomosp. III
TCACGACTCACGTTCCAAGAAAAGTGGGTACTAGTCAGGCTCCTGGTCGGCCTGGGGCTTCGGTTCGCGCAGCACGATTTTACCCAAAACGGCCAAGCCGGGCGCGATCACGATATTGAAACCCTTGCCGTCATCGTTCGGCCAAGCGGCGCCGATCCGCGTCCATGTAGAATTTCGGCCGTCACCGGCCACAGCGAAGGCATCGTGCGTGGGCTTTCGACTTTCAGACATGAGGTTTCCTTTTCAAAACGAGGGATGTTCATCATGACCGACAATCCGCGCCAGGGCTCGGCGCGGGATGACTTCTTTCGGGCCTCGGCGCTGCAACTGCTGACGGCGTTGATCGCCGATGTCTGTTTGTCCGGTCATACGGAAAAGAAGGATCAGCACCTCCGCCAGGTCCGCGCCAACCTGTCGGAGCCGGAGCCGAAGTTGCGCCAGCGGCTTCAGACGATTTACGACAACTCCGAGTCCGGATTCGTGAAGGAGAATGTCGCGCCCTTCATCGCCATGACGCCAGAGACCTTCAGCGGCGTCTACGCCAATGCGGTGAAGGAAACCCACTGGCTCTCCTATGGCAACTATGCCGCCCTGGTGTCCGGATCGAGCTTCACGACGGCCGAGCTCGCGGAGGGCCGGACGGACGTCTTCATCAATCTCGACCTGAAGACCCTGGAGAACCATGCCGGCCTCGCCCGCGTCATCATCGGCTCGCTGCTCAACGCCATCTACAATCGCAATGGCGAAGTGACCGGCCGGACCCTGTTCCTACTCGATGAGGTCGCGCGTCTCGGCTACTTACGCATTCTCGAAACCGCGCGTGATGCGGGGCGCAAATACGGCATCACCCTCTTGATGCTCTACCAGTCAATCGGCCAGATGCGCGAGGCCTATGGCGGCCGCGATGCCACCAGCAAGTGGTTCGAAAGCGCATCCTGGATCTCCTTCTCGGCGATCAACGACCCCGAGACGGCGGACTACATCTCCAAGCGCTGCGGCGACACGACGGTCGAGGTCGATCAGCTGAGCCGGTCCTCGCAGACGTCGGGTTCCTCCCGGACGCGGTCCAAGCAGCTCGCGCGCCGGCCGCTGATGCTGCCGCATGATGTCTTGCGCATGCGAACCGACGAGCAGGTCATCTTTATTGCGGGCAATCCACCGCTGCGATGCGGACGCGCCATCTGGTTCCGGCGCACCGACATGCGCGCCTGCGTCGGCGAAAACAGGTTCTATCGGAGAGACGCTGGTCGGCGTCGCTGATTATCGCGAACGCGGCGATGAGAAAGACGTGGGCGGCATACAAACGACCGGCTGGTTCCCAGGCAGAGAAAGAAAGGGCGTACGTGGAAGGGCAGTATTGTCTGGGAACGGAAAGCCGAGACGGAGCGCATCCAGCAACGACGGCATACCGGGCTCGATGCTCGGCTCGTCGTACGAGCCGGCGCATCATCTCGCCCGCCACCTGTAAGCCGCCTAATTTTTGATCCAGACGTAGGGCTCCACGCTGTTGATTTTGCA
>NZ_AJQF01000583.1:0-1472 GCF_000261705.1 Bradyrhizobium genomosp. III
TCTGGTGCGGCGGATTGACTCGGGTTCGCCCTGGGGGTTCCAGAATCGGAGATCTGTGTGATTCCTATTGCGGCACTCCATGGTTTGGACGGGGGTGCTGCGATGTTGTCACGGATTGACTGGACGCTGGGCCGGTTCGGGGATCGTCGTCTCGATAAAGGGGGGCGGCGCTCGCTGAACGCATGGTTGCGGGCAAAACTGTCTGCCTTCGGCAGCTCTCCAGGGGGAACCGCGCGCTGGAAGTGCGGTTCAACCGCTTTCTTGGCCATGACAAGGTGACGGTGGATCGGATCATCGAAAGCTGGAGCAATAGCACGGGCCCTGCCGTGGAAGGCCGCCACGTGCTGGCCATCCAGGACACCAGCGAGATCCACTTCAACACCACGCCGCAACGCCGGCGCGGGCTCGGAGAAATCGGCAAAGGCAATAACCACGGCGTGCTGCTGCACCCGCTGCTGGCTGTGGACGCCGACGACGGCAGCTGTCTTGGGCTTTTGAGCGGGCAGATATGGACGCGCGCAGGTCGCCGCACGACCTCGCATGATGATCGGGAATTATCGGACAAGGAATCGCAACGCTGGATATCGACTGCCGTGGCGGCAAGGCCGCTGCTCACCAAGGCCGCGGCGGTGACGGTGCTGGGTGACCGCGAGAGCGATATTTTTGCCCTTTATGCCAGCTCGGCCAAGCAACACTTCCACGTCATCGCGCGCAGCATGCATGATCGCAAGCTTGCCGACCGCAGCAGCCTGTATGAGGCCAGCGATGCCATGGCCGCGGTGGACCAGCGTATGATCCAACTGCCTGCGCGCGCCGCGCGGCCGGCTCGCCTGGCCCACCTCGAACTTCGCTTTGGCGCAATCGAGCTCGCCCGCCCGCAGAATAAGTTCTTGCACCATCTGCCGAAAAGCTTGCCGCTGGCGGTGGTCGATGTGCGCGAGATTAACGCCGAAACCGGCATAGAGCCGCTGCACTGGCGGCTTCTCACCTCTCACGAGGTCACCAGCATCGAGGACGCCTGGCGCATCGTCCAATGGTACAAGCAGCGCTGGATCATCGAGCAGTTCTTCCGCATCCTGAAGACACAAGGCCTCAAGCTCGAAGACAGTCAGATCGGATCCGCCGATCGGCTTCTCAAGCTGGTTGCGATCGCCGCCAAGGCGGCCGTCATCACCATCCAGCTTCTGCAGGCCCGCAATGGTGGTCGCCAGCCCATTCTCGCGGCCTTCGACAACGGCCAAATTGGCGCGCTCACAGCCCTCAACCGGCAACTCGAAGCCGCGAGCAAGCGACTAAAGAACCCACATCCGCCCGATAGTCTCGCTTGGGCCGCCTGGATCATCGGCCGTCTCGGCGGGTGGGATGGCTACCCATCGTCCAAGCCGCCGGGCCCGATCACCTTCAAAAACGGCCTCGAATACTTCAACGCCGTCGCAGCAGGATGGAGCCTCAGAGATATGTGCATGCCCTAG
>NZ_AJQF01000584.1:0-1425 GCF_000261705.1 Bradyrhizobium genomosp. III
GGCGGCCGAAGCGCTGCGGCCGCTGGCCGGCGATTTCACCTTCGCGCTGTTCGCGATCGGCATCATCGGCACGGGCCTGCTCGCGATCCCGGTGCTGGCGGGCTCGGCCGCCTACGGCGTCGCGGAGATCTTCGGCTGGCGTGCCACGCTGGAGGCCAAGCCCGACGAAGCCGCCGGCTTCTACACCATCATCGCCGCGGCAACCATCATCGGCTTCGGCCTCGGCTTCACGGGCATCGACTCCATCCACATGCTGGTGTGGAGCGCAGTGCTGAACGGCATCGTCGCTGTGCCCATCATGGCGATGATGATGCTGATCGTTTCGAGCCGCGCGATCATGGGCCGCTTCAGGGCCCGGTCATGGCTGATCGCGCTGGGCTGGCTCGGCACCGCGCTGATGGCGCTGGCCGTGCTCGCCTTGCTCGGCTCGTCGGTGATCGGCTGAGGTTAGAGCGGCGACAACGCCGCCGAGATCTGCGAGGCGGCTCCACTCATCGTGAGCAGCGAAGCTACGGCGTCACGGGGTTGACGGTCGGCGACGTCTTGGGTCCCGGCCGTGACGGCTCGATCGGTGATTTCGGGTTGGTCGGGAGCACCGCGGCACCGGCGGCCCGTGCCGCTTCTCCCGTGGTCGCATACATCGCAATATGGGCCGGCTGGGTCTTGGCGCGGCTCCAGGGGCCGTGATCGACAATCAGCATTGCCGCAATCGTCACGCCAGCCACGATCAGCGCGATCACACCGGGATGGCGGAGGGCGGCAGAGATGGAGCTCGCGAAACGAGTGTTTGTCATCGAAAGATCCGCTGTTGTCCTCATGCAGGGTTAATTCAATGGCCCCCTCCCGGTTCCCCGCCTCCTTCGGGACGGGCGGTTCCAGCCTGCAGAGGCCACGATCCTGCGGTCGGGAAATCGACCCGGCCCGGCACCGCATTGCCGAACCGAGTGAATAGCTTCAATACACGTGGCTGAGTGTTAAGCGCCGCTGCAAGCGGCTCCGGTGTGGGTCGGCATGAAAAGGGCCTCCAAATGGAGGCCCTCGATCTCGATAACGTTCGTCCTGTCAGTTGTAGTCCGAATATTTGAACTGCGGGAGCGCCTTCAACTGCTCCTTGTTCCCGCTCATGACGGCGTGATCGGGGACCCAATCGTTGGTGTTGCGGCTCGTGGCGTTGGTCGAAGCCGCGCCGGTCGTCGTCTCGCGGGGGGTGGTCGAAGTGCCGGTCGAGCTGGTCCGGACCGGCTCTTCGACGAACTTCAGCTTGTCCATCGAAACGGCGATATCGTGCTCGCCCATTCCCAGGAAGCCGCCGACGCCGATCACCACTGCGCTGATCTTGCCGCTCTTGTCGACGAGCAGTTCGTTGATGTCGCCGAGCTTCTCGTTGGCTTCGTTATAGACGTTCAGGCCCATGAGCTTCGAAGC
>NZ_AJQF01000585.1:0-1395 GCF_000261705.1 Bradyrhizobium genomosp. III
GAGCTATGCGGGAAACTGGGTGATGACGGAATGAGATAGGCGGCGTATCGAGGCGGGTGTCGAGCCTGCCAGAACCTCAAGGAGAGCGATACGCCATGAACGAGCATAGCAACATTGTCCCACTGCGTCAGCCCGATGAGATCGACGATCCACTGACGAATATTTTGCGATCTGGTGCTCGGCAGCTGCTTGCGCAGGCTGTCGAGATGGAAGCCGAGGCGTTTCTCGCCGCGATGAAGGGCTTGAAGCTTCCCGATGGCCGCGACCGCCTCGTGCGGCACGGCCATGGTCCAGTGCGGACGATCCAGACGGGGATCGGCGCCGTCGAAGTCGCCCGGGTAAAGATTCGCGATCGCGCGGTGACCAGCGATGGCGAGCGGATCCGCTTCACCTCGGCGATCCTGCCGTTGTGGGCACGGCGCACGAAGAGCTTGGATGCACTTTTGCCGGTTCTGTACCTGCGAGGCATCTCGACGGGCGACTTCCAGGAGGCGCTGGCGGCGCTCCTGGGCAAGGATGCGCCGAATCTTTCTCCGGCGGTGGTTTCCAGACTGACGACGGAGTGGCAGCTCGAGTACGAGCGTTGGCAGAAGCGCGATCTGTCGGCGCGCCGGTACGTATACGTGTGGGCGGACGGCGTCTTCCTGCAGGCTCGCATGGAAGACCACAGCGAATGCATGCTGGTGCTGATCGGCGCGACGCCGGAAGGCAAGAAGGAACTCATCGGCTTCCAGGTCGGCGTGCGCGAGAGCACGCAGAGCTGGCACGAACTGCTCGTCGAGGCGAAAACCCGTGGGCTGAAGATCGCCCCGGAAATCGCCGTCGGTGACGGCGCGCTCGGCTTCTGGAAGGCGCTCGACGAGGTCTTTCCCGCCACGCGACATCAGCGGTGCTGGGTGCACAAAACCGCGAATATCTTGAACAAAGTCGCAGTGTCGGTACAGGCCAGCATGAAGAAGGATCTGCGCGAGGTCTATTTGGCGTCCAACCGAGCTTCGGCCGAAGTGGCGATCGATGTCTTTGCCGAGAAATACGGAGCGAAGTACGACAAGGCGGTCGAGTGCCTGACGAAAGATCGCGACGCAATGCTTGCGTTCTACGAATTCCCCGCCGAGCATTGGGACCACTTGCGGACGACGAATCCCATCGAAAGCGTGTTCGCGACGGTCCGGCACAGAACGGTGCGCACGAAAGGTTCGTTATCGTCAACGACTGCCAAGTTGATGGTGTTCAAGCTGCTCTGCGCCGCATCAAAGACCTGGCGGCGGCTGAAAGGCACAAATCAGTTGCCGAAGGTCATCGCAGGTGTCAGATTCGAAAACGGCATCGAGGTCATCCAAGTGCCGGAAAACCACGCCGCCTGATCGCCTCGTCACCCAAAATCCCGCATAGCTC
>NZ_AJQF01000586.1:0-1305 GCF_000261705.1 Bradyrhizobium genomosp. III
CCTGTGGTTATGGGTCCCGGATCAGCGCTCCGCTCCCGGCAACGCTACGCGTTGCCAAGAGCTCCGCTTGTCCGGGACGACAACGGAGATTTGGTGCCCGCACTTAATTTATGACGGCATTTGTAACGGCGCGGGAAAGCGCGCCTTAACAAATCCCCGCGTTACCTAACCGCGAGTTGCGGCGCCACAAATTTACCACAGCTTATCCTTTGCCGATTACCGTGCGGGCGAGTCAGGAAGCGGGCTGCTTCCGGGCTGCGCCTGGTTTTCCGCGAATGGAATGGGGTGGGGGAATGTCGGTCAAGTCGAAGTCGAACCAATCGAAGCTGCCAAGCTTGCGTTTTCGCGCAAAAATCATCCTCGGCTTCGTGGCGGTGCTAGCCATCCTCGCCGTCAGCATGGCTTTCGCCTATTTCGGCTTCGAGCGGATCCAGGCCGCCGTGGCTTCCTACCGCACCAGCGTGTCGGAAGCCGACCTCGCCCGGACGGTCGATCGCGAGCTGATCGCCTATCAGGGACTGGCTCGGGCCTATACCCTGACGGGGGCGGTGGATGACGAGACCGCAGCCAAGGCCGCCGAAGACAATCTGAAGAGCGCGATCGCCAAGTCGATGTCCGCCACGACAGGCGCCGCCCGCCGCGAGCAGGTCGGCAAGCTGGAGGCCGAGTTTCAGCGCTTCACGAAGGTGTTCGGGGAGATCATCGTCCTGACGCGCGAGAACAACAAGATCGCGGCCGATGAGCTCAACAGCGTTGGCAACAAGATCCGCTTCAAGTTCGACGACCTCGCCGATACCGCCGCGCTGGCGGGGCTGGCATCGGTCCAGACCACGGCCAAGGACATCACCTCGCAATATCTGGCTGTCTCCACCTCGGTCAGCGCCTTCGTCGCCAAGCCGGAGCCGAAGACCGCCGACGGCGTGATCGCCCGCATCAAATTCCTGGAGACCTTGCTGGTCTCGATCTATGCCAGCGACCAGAAGATCACCGACCGCGTCACCGAGATCGGCAATCTGCTGAAGCAGTACCGCACCTCCTTCTCAAGGCTGACCGAGAACGTGAAGATCATCGTCAAGTCGAACGGTGAGATGACCAAGACGGCGGCGACCATCCTCAAGCTCTCGGCCGAGCTGCGTTCGGATTTGACTGCCGACCAGCAGCGCATCGAGGCGAGCGCCAACGCGACGATCGGAGAGACCGAGCAACTGATGTTGATGATGGCGCTCGGCGGCCTTGCCATCGGTGCCGTGCTGGCCCTGTGGCTCGGCAACGGCATCTCGCGTCCGATGATCGCGATGTGCAAGG
>NZ_AJQF01000587.1:0-1298 GCF_000261705.1 Bradyrhizobium genomosp. III
GAGGGCATTCAGGGCACGGGCTACGCCGACACCTACGTGGCGACGGGCTATGGCCAGCCCGGTGCGCTCAATATCGGCAATAACGGCACCTTCAACCAGTTCGAGGGCCTCGGGGGCGATGATGCCATCACCGGCAACGGCAACACACGGCTGCTCTACACGAATGCCACCGGCGGCGTCACCGTCAACCTGAACGCCGGCTCGGTCACGGGTGACGTATCGGTCGGGCACGATACCTTCACGGGCGTCAACAGCATTTATGGCGGCAATTTCGCCGACACTTACGACGCGTCAGGCTTCATCGGTTTCAATTCCTTCCAGGGCCTCGCCGGCAACGACCTCATCACCGGCAACGGTAGCACGCAGCTGCTGTTCGCCAACGCGACCGGCGGCGTTGTTGTCGATCTCGCCAGCGGCACCGTCAATGGGGATGCCTCGGTTGGGCATGACACCATCACCGGTGGCGTCAACGGCGTGTCGGGATCGGGCTTCAACGATACGCTGAAGGGGGGCAGCGGCGCCGACAATCTGCTCGGCAACGGCGGCGCCGACACCTTCGTGTATGTGAGCGGCGGTGGTGCCGATTTCATCGGCGACCTCTCGCATGCGCAAGCCGACAAGATCGACCTTTCGGGCGCAGGTATCTACAACCTCGCTGATGTGCAGGCGATCGCCTCGCAGCAGGGACCGAACACGTTCATCAATTTCGGCAATGGCGATAGCCTGACGCTGCAGAACGTGACTCTATCGAACCTGACTGCTGCGGATTTCATCTTCGCGCCGGGCGTTCACCTGATCGGCGACGCCAACCCGAACACACTGGTCGGCACAGTCTATGCCGACAATTTGAGCGGCCTCGGCGGCAACGACGTCCTGCAAGGCCTCGGCGGCAACGACCAGCTCGATGGCGGCCAGGGCTTCGACCGCGCCGATTACGGCGATGCAACGGGAGCCATCACCGCCAATCTTGCGGCCGGCTCCGTGACCGGCCCGGGCGTCGGCACAGATACGCTGGCGAATGTCGAGGGGATCCTCGGCAGCAATTATGCCGACACGTTCAATGCGGCCGGGTTCACCGGATCGACCGGTCTGCCCGGCGTAGCCGCCGGCCAGAGCGAGTTTGAAGGGCGCGGCGGCGACGATAGCGTCGTCGGCGATCTCAACGTCCTGGGGCAGGCGGTGACGCGATTGTCCTATCTGAGCGCGACCAGCGCGGTCATCGTCGACATCGGGGCCGGGACCGCGGATGGCGACGCTTCGGTAGGCCACGACACCTTCTCCAACGTCTCGACGATCTG
>NZ_AJQF01000588.1:0-1269 GCF_000261705.1 Bradyrhizobium genomosp. III
TGTTTAGTCCGGGGACATGGCTGACACCTGTTCGGACACATCACTGACAGGTTGGCCATTGGTCAAGTCGATCGATGCGACCTGCCAACTGGCGAAGAAGATTCCGTAGTGGCCGTCACGATCCAGCGGCCGGATGGCGAGACTTTCGCGCGCGAAGGCCTGGGGAACCTTCCAGAAGCGTCCTTTGAAGGAGATGTAGGGTCTCGTCGATGAGACCCTACGGACGATCTCGCCGCTGTCGTATTCAACGTTCGGAACGCGGGTCGGCATGGCGCGGGCGCTGGGCCGGAAGCGATCGGCGGGGACGCGCATATCGAGGCCTTGGTGGGGACGCTCCAGATTGTAGACCGGTCGCCAGGCATCGAAGGCGCGCTGGACTTCCGGGAGGGTGCGGAAGCGCCGCATGGCAAAAACCTCGGCCTTCAGGGTGCGATGGAAGCGTTCGTTCTTGCCGCGGGCCTGCGGGTGACAGGGCCTGGCGTGCACAACCCTGACACCGAGCTTGAGCAGCCACACCTTCAACCCGGTCCAACGAACGCCTGACGTATCGCCCCAGGGTGAGCCGTTGTCGGTGTAGAAGGCTTCCGGCAAGCCATAGCAGCGGAACGTCGTCGTCAGGTGATCCTGCACGGTAAGACGCTGCTCGTCGGCGCAGGCCTTCAAGCACAGGACATAGCGCGAGTGATCGTCGACAACGGTCAGCGGATGGCATCGCGTCCCGTTGGCGAGCGGCAGGTGACCCTTGAAGTCCATCTGCCACAGCAGGTTGGGAGCTTCCTTCTCGAAGCGATGCCCCGGATTTGGCGGTACATTCCCGCTCGGTTTGACCCGACCGTTCCGACACAGGATCTGATGCACCGTTGACGGCACCGGCACCGTCTGCCCGCTCCGCTTCAGGCAGTGGGCGATCTTCCGCGCTCCCCAAGCCGGATGCTTGTCCCGTACGGCCAGAACTTGGGCCTCGACCGCAGCCTCACTGCGCCTGGGCATCGCATGCGGGCAACGGGAGCGGTCGGCTAGCTCCCGATCGCCGGCCTGCCAGCGCCGCAACCATTTGTAGCCGACGTCAGGGCTGATGTTGAACCGCCGGCACAGCTCGCGCCGGTTGGCGCCTTCCTGCAAAGCCAGCCGCACGAACTCCTGGCGCTGATCCATTACTGACACCTCACTCCACGGCATGGACGGCCTCCCGAATCGGACCAATCCAGCCAATGTTGATGTGTCAGCTATGTCTCCGAACACCCGTCAGTGATCTGTCCGGGCTAAACA
>NZ_AJQF01000589.1:0-1263 GCF_000261705.1 Bradyrhizobium genomosp. III
CGCCGTATCACTCAGCTCTGATTCCGGGTACTAGGCTGGTGTTTTTGTACTTCGTGAGCGTGCTTGCGGCCTTGCTTTTGCTGGTGGTGAGCAACCGCGGAGCCATGGCAAAACGCTCCGGCTATCGGAGTGATTGTGCCGGGATGCTGATTGTTTCTTCCATCCTACTTGTTGATAATTTTCAGTCGGAATGCCAAGCCCTCCATCTTTTCAGTGACAACCAGCCCATACGAGGGGAGCTCTTTGAGCGGGGTGCGGATCTGTTCAGCTTCAATGGGGCTAATGCGGGTGCACCGTGCAACGCTGTATTGGCTCCTGTGATTCTTCCAGCGCCCTCGCGTCTGCGCTATCGATCGATGACGCTGAGCAGTGACGAGCCGTCAAATTATCCCGACGAAGACGTTCTAAAGAGGAGAGCAGACAAAGGGCCTCGAGTGGCGTCGTTCGCTCCTGCAAGATCGTTCCGGCAGAATGGTCCGGCTCTCCGTGCGGAGGCGCCTGTCGGTTCGATGCTGATGCAGAGGCTAGTTTCTTTGGCATCTCATAGTTTTACGACCTCGGCCGGGGTCAAAATTAGCTTCACGTTGATTATGGCGTCAAACCCGAGCGGTACTGCTTTTGGTCCACAGGTCTTAATGGATGCCGACAGTAAAGCTTTGGTCTGCGAGATCTCGCCCATGGATGCGGAAAGCATCTCTGCGTTTCGGCACTCGCTGGCGCAAGCCTTTGTTCAACAAGCGGCGAATCCCGGTGGGGGGCTCCCGAGCAAGGATGTCGATGATTTGTTTGCGAACAACTGGGCTGCTAATGCAACAAATGGCATTATGGGCGGTTGCCTGCTCGGGAATAATAATGAAAGCGGAAGGATAGTGTAGCGCAGCACATGGGTTGTCACGAACTCCACGAACGAGTCCGGGCCGCCAGATCCGGAATGTCCCTCTTCAACTCCTGTAACAGGAGGGCGTAATTCGCCCGATATGCTCGTCGCCCAGCCATTCCATGTCGTCGAGCACCGCCCGCTGGCCGTGGAGCGAGCCGAATTGAAAAGTGCAGTGCCTGCCGTCGCTTGATAATCGTGTGGACGCGTCGGGTTGCGGGCCATTAGCGCACAACTGGCAGGCAGCTCTTCATAGCTTAGGCGTCGGCGATCGACCATCTGGTCCGTCCCATCGAACACAGGCGGCGCGCCCTCATCAATTGCCATCTGGGCTGACGAGCGCTTGCGCGCACTAGGGTCTGTACCTAAATAGCGCCACGTGATTC
>NZ_AJQF01000590.1:0-1233 GCF_000261705.1 Bradyrhizobium genomosp. III
GGCGCCGTAGCTTTTGACGAGCGCCAGAATGCCAAGGCAGGTTCGAAAGCCTTGTTCTGGATGGGGCCGGGCGTCGATCACGGCCTGGAAAAACGCTGCTGTCGAAGGACCGATCCGCTCGCCGGCGGCGATCACCGCGGCGGGGGTCCATTTGCCGTAGCGGCGATGGGCGCTGGGCATGTGGTCGGCGATGGTGGTGTGTCCGCGTCGGTTGGGCGCGCGGGCATGGCTGGCGATCCGCTGGCCCTTGTGGAAGATCTCGACCGTCCGATCGTCGATACGGGCATCGACCAGCTCGCCAATCAGACGATACGGCGCGGAGTACCAATGGCCGTCGACCTCGACATGATAATCGGGAGCGAGGCGGCAGCGCTTCCAGCGTGCGAAGGCATAAGGCTGATCTGGCAGCGGGGTTAGCTTGGGTTTGTCGAGTTCGGCAAACAGTTCGGCGCGGCTTGAGCCGAAGCCACGCATTTGACGAGCATTGAGTTCGTCGACGAGTGTCTTGATGGCGGCGTTGAGCTCGGCCCGGGAAAAGAAGCGCTGATTGCGCAGCCGGGCCAGAATCCAGCGCTGGGCGATTTGCACCGCGACCTCGACCTTCGCCTTGTCTTTTGGGCGCCGCGGCCGTGCGGCGAGAATGGCCGTGCCGTAATGGCTCGCCATCTCGGCATAAGTGCGATTGAGGCCGGGATCGTAGCGGTCGGGGTTGCTGACGGCGGCTTTGAGGTTGTCGCAGACCACGAACGTCGGCGTTCCGCTCAAAAACGTGAACAAGTTGACGTGGGCCCGGATCCAGTCGGCCAAGCTCTCGCTGGGGCAGGCCTCGGCGTAGGTGTAGTTCGAAGCGCCCATCGCCGCGACGAACAGCTTCATCGGCTGCACTTCCCCGGTCAGGGGATCGACGATGTCGATGGTGTCGCCGGCGAAATCCACGAACACCTTCTCGCCGCCCAGATGAATCTGCCGCATCGAAGGTCGGACCCGCCCCTTCCAGGCCTCGTAGGTAGTGCAGAACCACGTGTACCCGAAACCGTCGGGATTAACGGCGCGATACTCCTCCCAGAGCAGGCGACGGGTTACGTTGCGCCGGCGGAGCTCTTTATCGATGTAGCTCCAGTCGGGCACCGGCCGCTGCGGGCTCTGAGACGCTGGTCGTGGGGCCGGGAAAAGCAAAAGCTCCAGGTCTTCATCGGTCATTCCCTCCGGAAGCGGCCAGCTCAACCCAGCAGA
>NZ_AJQF01000591.1:0-1203 GCF_000261705.1 Bradyrhizobium genomosp. III
CTGCTGCTCGACAAGGGGTCGTTCGAGGAATTCGACATGTTCGTCGAGCACCGCTCCACCGAGTTCGGCATGGAGAAGAACAAGGTGCCCGGCGACGGCGTCGTTACCGGGTGGGGCACCGTCAATGGCCGCAAGACGTTCGTGTTCGCGAAGGACTTCACGGTGTTCGGCGGTTCTCTCTCGGAGACGCACGCGCTGAAGATCACGAAACTCCAGGACATGGCGATGAAGGCGCGGGCGCCCATCATCGGCCTCTATGACGCGGGCGGCGCCCGCATCCAGGAAGGCGTCGCCGCGCTCGCCGGCTATTCCTACGTGTTCCGCCGCAACGTGCTCGCCTCCGGCGTGATCCCGCAGATCTCCGTCATCATGGGCCCCTGCGCCGGCGGCGACGTCTACTCGCCTGCGATGACGGACTTCATCTTCATGGTGAAGAACACCAGCTACATGTTCGTCACCGGCCCCGACGTGGTGAAGACCGTGACCAACGAGGTCGTCACCGCCGAAGAGCTGGGCGGTGCCTCGGTGCACGCCACGCGCTCCTCGATCGCCGACGGCGCCTTCGAGAACGACGTCGAGACGCTGCTGCAGATGCGTCGCCTGATCGACTTCCTGCCATCCAACAACAGCGACGGCGTGCCGGAATGGCCGAGCTTCGACGACATCGGCCGCGTCGACATGTCGCTCGACACGCTGATCCCCGACAATCCGAACAAGCCCTACGACATGAAGGAGCTGATCCTGAAGGTCGTGGACGAGGGCGACTTCTTCGAGATCGCGGACATGTTCGCCAAGAACATCGTCACCGGCTTTGGCCGCATCGCGGGCCGCACCGTCGGCTTCGTCGCCAACCAGCCGATGGTGCTGGCCGGCGTGCTCGACAGCGACGCTTCGCGCAAGGCCGCGCGCTTCGTCCGCTTCTGCGACGCCTTCAACATCCCGATCGTCACTTTCGTGGACGTGCCGGGCTTCCTGCCGGGCACCGCGCAGGAATATGGCGGCCTGATCAAGCACGGCGCGAAACTGCTGTTCGCCTATTCGCAGTGCACCGTGCCGCTGGTGACCATCATCACCCGCAAGGCCTATGGCGGCGCCTTTGACGTCATGGCCTCCAAGGAGATCGGCGCCGACATGAACTACGCCTGGCCGACCGCCCAGATCGCGGTGATGGGCGCCAAGGGCGCGGTCGAGATCATCTTCCGC
>NZ_AJQF01000592.1:0-1165 GCF_000261705.1 Bradyrhizobium genomosp. III
CAAAAAGCCACAGCCGGTGCGGCGGGTGGAGATACCGAAGGCGTCGGGCGGCCTGCGGCCGCTCGGCATTCCGACGGTGCTCGACCGCTTGATCCAGCAGGCGGTGATGCAGGTGCTGCAGGCGGATTGGGATAGGACGTTCGCCGAGACGAGCTTCGGCTTTCGGCCGGGGCGCTCGGCACATCGGGCGGTGGAACGGGCGCAGGCGTACATTGCGGCCGGCCACAGCATCGTGGTGGACATCGACCTGGAGAAGTTCTTTGACCGGGTCAACCACGACATCCTGATGGGACTGGTTGCCAAGCGGGTTGCTGACAAGCGCATCCTGAAGCTCATCCGCGCCTTCCTGAATGCGGGTGTGTTGGAAGGAGGGCTGGTCAGTCCGACGGAAGAGGGCACGCCGCAGGGCGGTCCGCTCTCGCCGCTGTTGTCGAACCTGATGCTGGATGTGCTGGACAAGGAACTGGAGAAGCGCGGCCACCGCTTCGTGCGTTACGCCGACGACTGCAACATCTACGTGCGCAGTCAGCGGGCGGGCGAACGGGTGCTGGCTGGCGTCGAGAGGTTCCTCGAAAAGCGCCTCAAGCTCAAGATCAACAAAGCGAAGAGCGCGGTTGCCAAACCGAGTGTTCGCAAGTTCCTGGGCTTCAGCTTCACCGGCGGGCAAGAACCGCGGCGGCGCATCGCGCCGCAGGCACTCGCCCGCTTCAAGGCGAAGGTTCGGGAGCTCACGCGACGCACGCGTGGTCGATGCCTCGTGCAGATCGCCAAAGAACTGTCGACCTACCTGATTGGGTGGCACGGCTACTTCGGCTTCTGTCAAACCCCGTCGGTGTTGCGCGTGCTTGACCAGTGGATCAGGCGACGGTTGCGCGCCGTTGCCTGGAAGCAATGGAAGTATGGACCCGCTCGCTTTGCCGAGTTGCGACGCCGCGGCGTCGGCCGGGATCTGGCGGCGCAAACCGCCGGCAGCCCACGTGGCCCTTGGCGGCTCGCGAACAGCCCCGCGCTCACCATTGCTCTGCCAAACGGCTTCTTTGCCTCACTCGGCTTGGCTTCCGTCGCGGCACGGCGACCCGCATAATCCGCTGAACCGCCGGATACGGACCCGTATGTCCGGTGGTGTGGGAGGGGCGGAGCCGCGAGGCTTCCCCCTATCCCGATT
>NZ_AJQF01000593.1:0-1162 GCF_000261705.1 Bradyrhizobium genomosp. III
GTAGCAACCATTAAAGCACGCCCGATTTCCGCGAGCATGACGCCGTGCTTGCGGCCGTCAAGGCGTGGCCTGGCGGCAGTCGACGTGAGGTGAGACGAGCGCGACGGCCATCCTTGACGGCCGCGGCGCGCGGCGTCGTCTTGACGGCAGGTCGGGACGAAGAAACGGTCGCCTGATCGAACAAAGAAACGAGATCAGGTGACGGACACACTCGCGGTTCTGGGCGGTTCGGCGACCCACGGTGTTCCGCGGGCGACGACGGCGTTGATGATGACGATCAGCTTCCTGGCACAGGCGACCAGCGCGCGCTTGTGGCCCTTGCCGGCGGCGATCAGCCGGCTGTACAGGGCCATGAGCTGCGGATTCCAGCGGAAGGATGCCGGAAGAGCTGCGGTGTAGAGCGCCTGACGCAAGCGCTGGCGTCCGCCGTCAATCCTGCGGGCGCCGACATGCTTGCCGCTGTCGTCATCGTACGGCGCAAGCCCGGTGAGGGCTGCGGCTTGCTCGCGGGTGATCTGACCGATCTCGGGCATCCTGATCAAGATGGCAACCGCGGTCGGCAAGCCGCTGCCGCCAACGCTGTAGATCAGATCGAGCCGTGCGGCGAGATCGCGATGCTTGCGGATCGCTGCCACCAGGGCCTTGAACTCGGCTCGTCTGTGCTTGGCCAACAGAGCGATCTGCTCCTTCCAGAACTTCTGGACACGTTCGTCAGGGCAGCTCTCCAGCCGATTCTTGAGCTTTGCGATGTCCTCCTTGATCTGGTCGATCATCGTCAGATGCACGGCAAAAGGCTGCAGCCGGGGGTCTGGAGCGGGATGGATCTTCTTGACCGCGGCGGTGCAGGCCGCAATCAATGCGGCATCCATTTTGTCGTTCTTGGCCCGTTGCAAATGGAACGTGGCATAGGCGCGGACCTGGATCGGCTGAAACACGATGACGACAAACCGCTGGCGTCGCAGTTCGGCGACCGCCGCCTGCTCGTAACCACCGCTTGCCTCGATCCCAACCCGCTTGACCTTGTGGCGCTTCAGCCACTCCACCAGCTCCTGGTGGCCTTCCGCCGTGTTCTTGACCTGCAGCTCCTCCGAACTGCCATCGAGCGCCACGTCGAGCTTATCTTTGCTGGTATCGATTCCAGCACAGATCGTGTTACGTTTGG
>NZ_AJQF01000594.1:0-1142 GCF_000261705.1 Bradyrhizobium genomosp. III
TGGTTATGGTTCCCCGCTTTCGCGGGGACGACAGCGGAGAGTGGGGTGACAGCCGATCGTCTAACTCAGCACGAACCCAAGCAACTTACGCCGCCCGGATATTCCCCATGAAGCGGTCGAGCTCGGCGCGCAGGCGGGTGCTTTCGGATGACAGTGTCTTGGCCGAGTGCAGCACTTCCTCGGAGGCCGTGCCGGTCTCGGCGGCGCCGCGGTTGACCTCGCCGATGTCGGTGGCTGCGGTCTGGGTACCCTGCGCGACGGTCTGGACGCTGCGCGCGATCTCCTGCGTCGCCGCGCCCTGCTGCTCGACCGCGCTGGCGATCGAGGTCGAGATCGACGAGATCTGTCCGATGGTCGCACCGATCTCCTTGATCGCGGCTACCGATTCGGCCGTGGCGCCCTGCATGCCCGTGATGTGCGAGGAGATCTCGTCCGTCGCCTTCGCGGTCTGGCTCGCCAGCGACTTCACTTCGCTGGCAACCACGGCGAACCCGCGGCCGGCTTCACCGGCGCGTGCCGCCTCGATGGTGGCGTTGAGCGCGAGAAGATTGGTCTGCTCGGCAATCGCCGTAATCAGCTTGACCACCTCGCCGATCTGCTGGGCGGCATGCGACAGCTTGCCGATGCGCCCGTCGGTCTCCTTGGCCTGGACCACGGCAGCTTCCGCAATCCGGCTGGAATCGCGGACCTGGCGGCCGATCTCCTCGACCGAGGCTGAGAGCTCTTCCGTCGCGGTGGCGACCGACTGCATGTTGGAGGACGCCTGCTCGGAGACGCCGGCGACCTGGCTCGACAGGCTCTGGGTGGTCTCGGCGGTGCGGGTCAGCGTGGAGGCCGCCGATTCCAGCTGCACGGCCGAGGCCGAGACGTTGGAGACGATGGCGCCGACCGCGCTCTCGAAATCGTCGGCAAAGCGGATCAGCTCGGAGCGGCGGGCAGCGCTCGCCTCCCTGTTCTGGGCTTCGCTGGCAGCGGCATCGCGCTCGGCTTTTGCCACGGCTTGAACCTTGAACTCCTCGACCGCACCGGCCATCTCGCCGATCTCGTCCTTGCGGCCGAGACCCGGCAGCACCACGTCGAAATTGCCCGAGGCCAGCTCACGCATCGCCTTGCACATCGCGATCATCGGACGCGAGATGCCG
>NZ_AJQF01000595.1:0-1126 GCF_000261705.1 Bradyrhizobium genomosp. III
GGATGCCGTCGAAGCCCTCGAGGATGCGCTCAGCATGGTCACCACCGCGTCCTGGCGCGTAGTGGTAGACCACGATTGGTGGATCAGCGCCGCCGTGGCCGCGATCGTCGCGCAGGACAGCCCACAGATAGCCGGTCTTCGTTCGGCCCCGGCCCGGATCGAGCACAGGCGCCCTGGTCTCGTCTATGAACAAGCGGCCCGATTGCTTCATCACGACGCTCATGCGCTCGACCAGCGGCGCGAGGTGGAAGGCGACCGTTCCCATCCAGTCTGCCAGAACGGCGCGATCGATGAAGATGCCATGCCGAGCCAGAACCTGCGACTGACGATAGAGTGGCATGTGCTCGCTGAACTTGGCGACCGCCACCTGCGCCAGCAGCGCCTCGGTGGGGATGCCACCCTCCACGAGATGGGCGGGCGCCGGCGCCTGAGCAACACCGGTGCAGCCCTTTGCACAGGCGTAGCGCGGTCGCACCGTCTCGATCACACGATACTGGGCGGCCATGACATCGAGACGGCGGGAGCGATCCTCGCCGATCTGGGCCATCCGGCCGCAGCCGCAGGGACACTCGAGGTTCTCGGGTTCGATCACCTGCTCGATGCGCGGCAGGTGCGCGGGAAAGGCACGGGCAGCGCGCCTGGTCCGGCCGCTGGACGGCGCCGTGCCGGCGCGGCGCGCACGATCGTCCTGGCGTTCCTGGACTTCGGCGATGGCAATCTCGATGTCCTCGAGAACCAGTTGCATCTGATCGGGATTGAACTTCTCCGAGCGTTTACCGAAACGTGCGCGCTCGTACTCCTTCACGAGCAGTTCGAGGCGTTCGACGCTCTCTTTGGACGCAGCCAGTTCACTCTCGACATGAAGGCGCGCCGAGCATTCATCGTCTGCGCGACGACGCTCGGCTTCAATCATCGCTTCCTGCGCGCGGAAGAGCGCGCGCAAATCGGCGGGCAGCGCTGCAAGACGGGCGGGATCAATGGGGGACGGCGGCACATCCGCAAGCTATCATCCCAAAGCCCCGCGCGAAACAGGTTGTCGGGTCTGAGTCAGTTCGCCGCAGCTGGCGTCGCGACAATCCGTTCGCCCACTCGCTTCCAGTTCAGCCCTTCAAACAGCGCTTCGAAC
>NZ_AJQF01000596.1:0-1079 GCF_000261705.1 Bradyrhizobium genomosp. III
CAGGAGCGCCCAGATGATCCGCGCCGTCTTATTGGCCTGCGCGACGGCGGCAACCTTGAAGGGGCGTCTGGCGAGAAGCGCCTTCAGCCACGGCCGCGCCCGAACGTCGTTTCGGACAAGCCGCAAGACGGCCGTTGCCCCGACAACGAGGAGAGAGCGGAGTTCTGGATTTCCCATCTTCGATATTCGTCCCAACCGCTCTTTGCCTCCGCTTGAATGAGGCCGCGGCGTCAATCCCAGCCAGGCGGCAAAGTGGCGAGCCGACTTGAACCCGCCGGGATCCGGCACAAGCGCTTTGATGGTCGCCGCCGTAATGGCGCCGACGCCAGGGATCGTGGTCAACCGACGCATGTCCTCGTCGTGCTTGGCCTCCGCGACGATTGCGCGCTCGAGCCTCTCGATCTGGTCGGCTGAAGCTTCAATCTCGTCGGCAATAGCCATCAGCGCGAAGCGCGCTGCTGCGGGCAGGCGTGCATCTGTCTCATCCCGTATGATTGCGACCAGCGCCTCAACCTTTGCCAGGCCGGCGGTGGCGATGATCCCCAATTCTGCCAGATGCGCGCGCAACGCGTTGACCGACTGCGTTCGCTGCCGCACTAGAAGAGCGCGGGTCTTCAGCACCATCGCGGCAGCCTGTTGCTCAGCCGTCTTAATCGGCACGAAGCGCATGGTCTTTCGGGTCACCGCTTCGCTGATGGCCTCAGCGTCCGCCGCATCCGTCTTGCCACGCTTGACGAAGGGTTTGACATAAGCCGGCGGAATGAGCCGGACCTCATGACCGAGAGCTGCGATCTCGCGCGCCCAATAGTGGGCGCTACCGCATGCTTCCATCCCCACCAGGCATGCTGGCAGCTTCTCAAAGAAACGCAGAACTTCGCTGCGCCGTAGCTTCCGGTTGAACACGGGTGAGCCCTCGGCATCCGCCCCGTGAACCTGGAAAACGTGCTTGGCCAGATCCAGCCCGATGGTGATAACCTGTTTCACGGAACGGTCCCTCCTTTGTGGCGTTCGAACAACGACCACGTTCTAGCACTTTGATGCTGTTGGAGCGGGCCGTTCCACCACATCAAGTTTTATCC
>NZ_AJQF01000597.1:0-1024 GCF_000261705.1 Bradyrhizobium genomosp. III
GAACTCATAGGGCGCGGCGGCCTTGCCCTTGCCGATGCACTCGACCTCCGGAGCATGGAAGGAATACAACTTCCAGCCGCGCTGGCGCTGCTGCTGCGAGCCGATCTGGGTGGCTCGGCTCAGCGGCAGGGCGAATGCCCCCTCCAATGCGGCCTGGCCCTCGGTCTTGCGGCGAATGTCGCGGATGATCCGGCCCAGCCGGCTGCGCAGGATGCGCAGCTGTCGCTGATGCCGGTTGAATTGTTTGGCATGAGCGTAGCGGCCCGCCATCATCGCCGCGCTTTTGGCCACGCGAACATAGGATTGCCGGAGCCTGACCCCGTGCTTCCTCGCCAGGCGGTTCAACCCGCGGATCGCTGCATGCAGCAGCTTGGCGTCGGTCGGGAAGCTGATGGCCTTCGGTTGGACGGTCGTGTCGACCGTGACCCGCTTGAGGTCCTGGCTGCGCAACGCACCGCTCGCGTGCGCCACGCGAAGGCTCTCGGCCAACAACCGCTCCAGCTTGTCGCCGAGCCGCTTGCGCCAGTGGCTCAGGTCTGAGCGCTCATGCGGGAAAACGTGCTGGAAAAACTCTTCGCCGGTGAAGAACTGGAAGTACGGATCGTGGACCCAGCGCTCGCACACCCCCTCATCGGACAGGCCGTAGATGTGCTTGAGCAGCAGCAATCCGATCATGAAGCGGGTCGCGATACCCGGCCTGCCGTTGTCGCTGTAGAGCGGCGCGATCTCGCCGTCGATCCAGTCCCAATCGACCCTGCCGGCGAGCAGAACCAGCTCGTGTCGCATGTTGATGATCTGGTCCAGCCGGGACCGGAACAGATCGTTCGAGCCTGTCGTCCTGTGCTTCTTTGGTCGCATCGGTCCCTCCGATGCAGCACAGAATCACGGTTCGCAGCGGCAGGGAAATCCAAAATCGAAATTGCAGGTTTTTGCTGTGAAGCCCCAATCCCCTGCAATCTCAAATGCCGCCGCAACCGGAAAACAGACTCTCAATCAAGTGCTTGGAGGCTTGTTCACGGACAAC
>NZ_AJQF01000598.1:0-788 GCF_000261705.1 Bradyrhizobium genomosp. III
AAGCCGGCTCCGGGTCACAAGATCTACCCGTACCTGTTGCGCGGATTGAAGATCGAGCGGCCCGACCATGCGTGGGCAATGGACATCACCTACATTCCGATGCGGCGTGGCTTCGTCTATCTCGCGGCGGTCGTCGATGTGTTCAGCCGACGGGTCCTGGCCCATCGCGTCTCGATCACAATGGAGGCGGCCTTCTGCGTCCAAGCGGGCCAGGAGGCGTTGGCGAAGCACGGCAGGTCCGAGATTTTCAACACGGATCAGGGCACCCAGTTCACCAGCCTCGAGTTCACCGATGTGCTGCTGGACGCGAAGATCGCCATCAGCATTGCGTTGTGGCTAGGGGACGCGCCCGACGACTAGGCGCGTTGGACGGCAAGGGCGCCTGGCGCGACAACGTGTTTGTCGAGCGGCTCTGGCGCACGGTCAAATACGAAGAAGTTTATCTCCGCGCCTACGACAGCGTGTCCGAGGCGCGAGCGTCAATTGCCAAGTATCTGGCCTTCTACAATCAGGGACGCCCTCACTCGAGCCTTGACGGGCGCACGCCCGACGAGGCTTACTTCGGCACGCAAGCTATGGTGATGGCCGCATGACCGTCGCCGACGATTTTGTCGTCGCTCTGGTCGGGCTACGCCCTCCCGACGCAACGACAAAATCGTAAAGCCCCGCGTTCAGCATAACCCGGCAGGAATCCACTTAAATCCAGCGGGGCGCTGTCCAAACAACCGGGGCCAGCTCTCTTCGAACACGGGGCTAGTCCCCGGAATCAGAGCTGAGTGATACGGCGG
>NZ_AJQF01000599.1:0-981 GCF_000261705.1 Bradyrhizobium genomosp. III
TCTGCGGACTTGGTCCATTTGAAGGGCTTCGGGTTGTTGTTGTGCAATTCGATGAAGGTACGGATGTCGGCTTCGAGCTGCCTGACGGAGGTGTGAACACCTCGCCGGATCTGCTTTCTGGTGAGTTCAGCGAACCAGCGCTCGATCTGATTGATCCACGACGCGGAAGTCGGCGTGAAGTGGACATGATAGTGCGGCCGGCGAGCGAGCCACGCTTTAATCTTGGGGGTCTTGTGGGTAGCGTAGTTGTCCATGACGATATGGACAGCGAGCCCCTCAGGGATTTGAGCGTCGATCTCTTTGAGAAACTTCAAGAACTCGAGCGCCCGATGGCGCTTGTAGCATTTGCCAATGACGAAGCCGGAAGCGACATCGAGCGCGGCAAACAGCGTGGTCGTACCATGCCGCACATAGCTATGCGTGCGACGTTCCGGCACCCCAGGCATCATCGGCAAGACCGGCTGCTCGCGATCGAGTGCCTGGATCTGGCTTTTCTCATCGACACTGAGGACAACGGCTCGGTTAGGCGGCGACAGATAAAGCCCGACAATATCGCGCACCTTATCGACGAATAGCGGATCGCTCGATAGTTTAAATGTCTGGCTGCGGTGCGGCTGCAAGCCGAACGCCGTCCACATTCGGCGGATCGTGGTGTGAGAAAAGCCAGTATCCGCAGCCATCGAGCGGATCGACCAGTGCGTTGCGTCGGGCGGCGTCGTACGCAATGTCCGCTCGATTACCTCGGCAACCTGATCATCGTCGATGGTTCGAGGGCGGCCCGGGCGGGCTTCGTCAAGCAGGCCATCACAACGATCCTTCAAGAATCGGCGGCGCCACTTGCCGACGGTGTGTTCATGGATGCCAAGTTCGGCAGCCACAGACTTGCTTGGCAGACCATCTGCACACCGCAGGATCGCGCGGCATCGCTCAGATAGCGATCGGGCTACACGATGACGACGAACTTGCCTCTCCAAGTACGCC
>NZ_AJQF01000600.1:0-976 GCF_000261705.1 Bradyrhizobium genomosp. III
ATTCTCCGTCGTTGCCGCCTCCATACCCCCCGCCAACGATTTGCAAACACGTTGATCAACAGACTGCAATCCCCACGCCAAACCTTTGCGAATGGGACGCGAACGTCGCTTACGGTTCTTCAGCGTCTGATGCCAGCGCTCGATCTTTCCCTGGGTCTGAGGATGGTACGGAGCGCCGCGCACGTGCTGCATGCCCTTCTGGTCGAGCCACTCGGCCAGATCATCCGCCACGTAACTCGAACCATTGTCGCTGAGAAGCCTTGGCCGGTGCGCGACGGCGCCGTCGTCTTGTCCTTGATCTCGTTCGCGGCCTTGATCACCACATAGACCGGGCTGGTGATGAGGTCATGCGCCTTCAGCAGCCGATAGACCGACGCCTCGGATACAAAGTACTTTCGTTCGTCGGTGAACCGCACGGCCAGCTCGCGTGGCGACAGCTCAGGTAACTCCAGCGCCAGGTCGATGATCTAGCCCCGCACATCGTCCGGGATGCGGTTCCAGACCCGGTCTGGTCGAGACCGATGATCGGCCAGAGCGGCGATGCCGCCCTCGCGGTAACGATCATGCTAGCGATAGAATGTGGCGCGCGGGATCCCGAGCTTGTCCAGCGTGCGCTTGGCCGGAGGTGCGATTGCTCGACCAAATGGATGAATCTCGGCCTTCTCTGAGGCGGGATACCTCATGCCTCGTCCTCCCCATCTCCGTTCATACTTTTTTTGAGCAGACGGTTCTCCAGCGTCAGATCGGCGACGGCCTCCTTCAAGGCGCCGGCCTCCCGGCGGAGGTCCTTCACCTCGCCGGAGGTCGCAGCTCGTGCCGTGTCGCCGGCCAGGCGGCGCTTGCCGGCCTCGAGAAACTCCTTGGACCAGCCGTAATAGATCGAGGCGGCAATGCCTTCTCGGCGACAAAGCTCGGAGATGTTCTCCTCGCCGCGCAATCCTTCTAGTACCCGGAATCAGAGCTGAGTGATACGGCG
>NZ_AJQF01000601.1:0-932 GCF_000261705.1 Bradyrhizobium genomosp. III
TGTTTTTCAAGGATTTGCTTTCGGCAATATGGGCACTGCTGAGACGGCGGCCGAAGGATGAGATCGACGATGGCGAAACGTACGGCGGGCATGGTTGGTTGAGGCGGAGGCCCGTTGATTCTCTTTTTTTTGCCCCGCGTATGCGAGGCGATGATGTTGCAGGAAGGCGTAGGCAATCATTGTCATCAGGGCGTGGCGATGAAGACCTTGCCATGATCGCCCTTCGAAGTGATCAAGTCCAAGCTCCTCCTTCAACTGCTGATGCGCCTGCTCACAAATCCACCGTGCCTTAATGGTCTCATCGACGCTGAGGACAATGGCTCGGTTCGGGTAAAGCCAGACAATATCGCGCACCTTATCGACGAATAGCGGATCGCTCGACAGTTTAAATGTCTGGCTGCGGTGCGGCTGCAGGCCGAACGCCGTCCACTTTCGGCCGATCGTGGTGTGAGAAAAGCCAGTTTCCGGAGCCATCGAGCGGATCGACCAGTGCGTCCGTCGCGCGGCGTCGTACGCAATGTCCGCTCGATTACCACAGCAACCTGATCGTCGTCGATGGTTCGAGGGCGCCCAGGGCGGGCTTCGTCAAGCAGGCCATCACAGCAATCCTTCAAGAATCGGCGGCGCCACTTGCCAACGGTGTGTTCATGGATGCCAAGTTTGGCAGCCACCGACTTGCTTGGCAGACTATCTGCACACCGCAGGATCGCGCGGCAGCGCTCAGATAGCGATCGGGCAACGCGATGACGACGAACTTGCCTCTCCAAGTACGCCCGCTCCTGCGGACTAAGCACCAGCGGCGCGATCGGCCGGCCTTGCACACCCGCATTCGCCACGAGCACTCTCCTCTGTAGAGATTCGAGCTATCAACTAATGTGACGAACTTGCGTTCCAGAGGACTAGGGTCTGTACCTAAATAGCGCCACGTGATT
>NZ_AJQF01000602.1:0-909 GCF_000261705.1 Bradyrhizobium genomosp. III
TGATTCAAGGTCGGGATGATACCCGAAGCAAGAGAAGTCCACCTTTCGAGGAAAGATCGCAAGGTGCTTGAGGCGTGCTGTCGCTCACCGGTGACGTTGCAGCGCGATTTGAAGCGGGCGCGGATAGTTCTGTTGGCGGCGGATGGGCGCAGCACCCGGTCGATCGCCAAGGAAGTTGGGGTCCAGCCGCGGATTGTCAGCCTTTGGCGGCATCGCTATGCCGACCATGGCCTTGAAGGGCTGCAAGACAAGCCGCGGCCTGGCAAGCAGCCGATCTATACGAAGACGACCGACAAGCGGATTCTGAAGCTGCTGGATAAGCCGCCACCGCAAGGGTTTGCGCGCTGGACCGGCCCCCTGCTGGCCGAGGCGCTGGGCGATGTCGATGTCCAATATGTCTGGCGGTTCCTGCGCAGCCACAAGATTGACCTGGTGGCTCGCAAGTCCTGGTGCGAGAGCAACGACCCGAACTTTACGGCCAAAGCCGCCGATGTTGTCGGCCTCTATGTCGCGCCGCCGGCGAAGGCCATTGTGCTGTGCGTGGACGAGAAGCCCTCGATCCAGGCTTTGGAGCGAGCGCAGGGTTATCTGAAGTTGCCCAATGGCCGCGCCTTAACCGGCCAAAGCCACGATTACAAGCGGCATGGCACCACAACATTGTTTGCGGCGCTCGAAGTCGCCACCGGAAAGATCATCGCGACCCATTCAAAACGCCGGCGCCGCGTCGAGTTTCTCGATTTCATGAACAGCGTCACCGCGACTTTTCCGAACCGCAAGCTTCACGTCATCCTCGACAACCTCAACACCCATAAAAAGAACGAGGACTGGCTCAAGGCCCACCCCAACGTGCAATTTCATTTCACGCCGACAAGTGCGTCATGGCTCAATCAGGTCGAAGTATGGTTTTCC
>NZ_AJQF01000603.1:0-858 GCF_000261705.1 Bradyrhizobium genomosp. III
GCTGTCGGGATCCACAATCGTGAGCTGGCCCGAGGTGTTGAGCGCCGCCGGGGTGTCGCCCTCGGTGGCGGACTTCGAGTCCGAGCTGACGGTCGCCGCGTCATTCGTGCCGGTGATGGTGACCGTCACCGTGCCGGAGGCGGTCCCGTCCTGGCTGGTCACCGTGAAGTGATCCTGGACCTGTTGGCCCGCGGTGAGCTCGTCATGAGCGCCGTTGCCGGTGTAGCTCCAGGCGCCGCTGGCATCGATCGTGAAGTCGCCATAGGTCCCGTGGACGTTCGATTGCGCGACGACGTGGGCTTCGCCCGTATCCGGGTCGGTGACGGTGAGCTGGCCGCTGGTGTTCAGCGCCGCCGCGGTATCACCCTCGGTGACGGGCTTCGAGTCGGAAGAGACCGTGGCCGCGTCGTTGCTGCCGGTGATGGTCACCGTCACGGTACCGGTGGCGGTGCCATCCTGGCTGGTGACCGTGAACTGATCCTGCACCTGCTGGCCCGCGATGAGCTCATCGTGGGCGCCGTTGCCGGTGTAGCTCCAGGCGCCGTTGGCATCGATCGTGAATTCGCCATAGGTCCCGTGAGCATTGGTCTGGGCGACGACATGGGCTTCGCCGCTGTCGGGATCCACAATCGTCAGCTGGCCGCTCGTGTTGAGCGCCGCCGCGGTGTCGCCCTCGGTGACAGACTTCGAATCCGACGAGACCGTCGCCGCGTCGTTGCTGCCGGTGATGGTGACCGTCACCGTGCCGGTGGCGGTGCCGTCCTGGCTGGTCACCGTAAACTGGTCCTGCACCTGCTGGCCGGCGGTGAGCTCATTGTGGGCCCCGTTGCCGGTGTAGCTCCAGGCGCCGTTGGCATC
>NZ_AJQF01000604.1:0-832 GCF_000261705.1 Bradyrhizobium genomosp. III
CTGTACCTAAATAGCGCCACGTGATTCTCTTGCCTACGTGTTGATTCGGGGGCGAGAGAATGCGCGCTGGTTTGTTTTGGCTGAACGACAGGCAATGGGCGCGTATCGAACCGCATCTGCCGAGGGGACTGACGGGGCCGGATCGGGACGACGACCGACGCATCGTCAGCGGCATCATTCACATGCTGCAATCGGGTGCACGATGGCGTGATTGTCCACGTGAATACGGCCCTTACACGACGATCTACAATCGCTTCAATCGCTGGGCCAAGCGAGGACGATGGTGCGCAATCTTCGAAGCGCTGGCCAAGCCTGGCGAAGACGGCGTCGTACTGTCGCTCGACTCGACCTCGATTAAAGCTCACCGGTGTGCCTCCGGCGGAAAAGGGGGGAGCACAATCAAGCAATCGGCCGCTCGCGCGGAGGCCGCACGACAAAAATCCATGCGCTGAGCGATCCGCTCTGCCGGCCGGTCGTCCTGCATCTGACTCCAGGCCAGGATGCCGATATCGCTGCGGCTCCCGATGTCCTGGCGCTCGCGCCACCCATGAGCGTGCTCCTCGCCGACAAAGGGTATGATGGCGACAAGCTTCGCGGCGCAATCATTCGTCGTGGCGCCAAGCCCGTAATCCCCAATAAATCTAACCGTGTCGTCATCCATCGCTTCAACAAACGCGCCTACAAAGGACGAAATGTCATCGAACGCTGCTTTTGCAGGCTCAAGGACTTCCGGCGCATCGCCACGCGATATGACAAGCTCGCCCGTAATTTTTTGGCCGCTGTTCATCTCGCCGCTCTCGTCGCATATTGGCTCAATTGAGTCTGGACCCTA
>NZ_AJQF01000605.1:0-822 GCF_000261705.1 Bradyrhizobium genomosp. III
GCGTCGTAGCCGCTGATGACAGGGGAACGGGTCAAGGTTCGGTGATTTCACCGCTTCTCGGCAACATCTACCTGCACTACGCTCTCGACCTGTGGGCCAAACGCCGGCGACAGCGCGAGGTCTCCGGCGGCATGATCATCGTGCGTTACGCGGACGATGTAGTAGTCGGCTTTGAGCGCGAGGATGACGCACGTCGTTTCCTTGACGCGATGCGCGCGAGACTGGAGGAGTTCGAGCTGACGCTCCATCCGGCCAAGACCCGCCTGATTGAGTTTGGTCGCCATGCGGCGGCTCAACGCAAGCAGCGCGGACTCGGAAAGCCGGAAACCTTTGCGTTCATGGGGTTCACGTTTATCTGCGGCAAATCACGCCAAGGGCGCTTCCAGCTTCAACGGAAGACCCGTAGCGACCGCTTGCGAACCAAACTCCGCGAAATCAAGGAGGAGCTAAGGCGCCGAATGCACTGGCCGATCCCTGCACAAGGGAAATGGCTGAGGCAGGTCTTGACCGGCCACTTTGCGTACTTTGCTGTCCCGACGAATGGCCGAGCGCTCAATGCGTTTCGGTTCTATCTGACCGATCTCTGGAGGCGGACGCTTCGGCGGCGCAGTCAGCGGACCTGTCTGACCTGGGATCGCATAACGCAGATCACCGATGACTGGCTCCCCAAGGCTCGCATCCTTCATCCATGGCCGAAGCTGCGCTTCGCCGTCAAACACCCGAGGTAGGAGCCCGGTGCCTTAATTGGGCTCGCCGGGATCTGCGCGGGGGGCGCCCAGTGATGGGTGTCCCTACCGCGAACAGAATGCGTTTGCGCCACTG
>NZ_AJQF01000606.1:0-810 GCF_000261705.1 Bradyrhizobium genomosp. III
CCATCGAAGGCAGCTGTGACTTTCTTGGCGTGAACGGCTGGAAACGAGGATGGCAGAATCGTATCATCGGTCATGGCGGGCGTGGTTTAAGGTGATGGGGTGGCTTCGCAACCGAATCCTACGCCGCATCAGCGCTTTACACCACGCTCGCCAGCCCTCAGGCGCACTCTTACGAATAAGACGGGCTAGCGCTCCATCTCGCCCATAAGAATTTCATCTGAGACGTATCGTGGATTGGAAATGACAGTCCGCATTTCCGCATTCTTGCCCTCGTCCGCAAACCGGAATCCCTTCTTGTAGAAAAATGCTGAAGCTCCTTCATCTTGAGAGAGAAGGGATAGCTTGGAAAGGCCCGCGGACTGCCTAGTATGATCGGCGACTTCAATCATAGCCGTCCCGACCCCTTTGTACCTCGACCGGCCGAGATTTTCTATGCTGAGAATTCGCAAACTGTTGCGCCCCGGCGCCACGGTCATCGCTCCCACCTTATTGCGTTCATTGGCATCAGTAAACAAAGAAACACTTTGGGCGTTGCCAATATTGCTACTTACTCTGTGTAGGCGGACTGACACACCTGTCCTCTTGTCAAAAGCGGAAGACGCTGGTCCAGCAGCTAAAGCGGCCGTAAAAGCAGCACCATCTGCGCCAGAAGTGCCGGCCAGCGCATCGCGCTGCTGGTCCACACTTTGCCCGTCGGAGGGCCAGTTGTTGTAATTGGTTCTCATCACAACGAGCTACTATTTGGACGAGCTGACAGAAAGCTGACAAAGCCGACGCATGAGCCGGTCCTTTACGAATAAGACGGGCTAG
>NZ_AJQF01000607.1:0-797 GCF_000261705.1 Bradyrhizobium genomosp. III
GGCCACGACACCTTCTCCAACGTCTCGACGATCTGGGGCTCGGCCTCCAACGACACGTTCTACGGCAGCGACAATGCGGCCTTCACCTACGAGACCTATGAGGGGCGCGGCGGCGACGACTATATCGACGGCCGCGGCGGCTACGACCAGGTCACCTACAATTCGGACACGACGACCACGTCGGGCATCTATGTTCACCTTGCCGCGGGCATCGTGAATGGGGACGCCACGGTCGGCACCGACACGCTGCGCAGCGTCGAGGCCGCGCGTGGTACCAATTTCGACGACACGTTCGACGCGACCGGCTTCGGCCAGGTCGGGGCGACCAATGTCGGTTCCTCCGGGACCTTCAACGACTTTGCCGGCGCCGGCGGCAACGACACGATCATCGGCAACGGCTCCACCCGCCTGAACTACCAGATCGCGGCCTCGAGCGTCAGCGTTGACCTCGAGACCAGCGTCGTCGGGACCACGAATGCCGTCACGGTTGCCGGCAGCGCGACAGGTGCGACCGAGGGCACCGACATCTTCACCGGCGTCAATGCGGTGCAGGGCTCGACCTTCGCCGACACGCTGCTGGGAAGCAGCTTCAACAACAACTTCACCGGTCTTGGCGGCGACGACTACATCGACGGCCGCGGCGGCTTCGACGTTGCCATCTACAACAGCCTCAGCACGGTCACGGGCGGCGTCGCGATCGACATGGCGGCAGGCACGGCGACCGGCGACGGGTCGATTGGGACCGATACGCTGCGTTCGATCGAGGGCATTCAGGGCACGGGCTACGCCGACACCTA
>NZ_AJQF01000608.1:0-749 GCF_000261705.1 Bradyrhizobium genomosp. III
TTGTGTGCCGAGTATGAGCGACAGCTTGGAGGTGGAAGTCCTCTATCCAGCCTGATGGCGGCGAAGGATTAGCGAAGCGCAAGGGCGTCATCGTGAGGTGGGGTCTGAAGAAAGCGTGGAGCAAAGCCGCGGCCCGATGGACAAACACCGGATAACGAGGCCTACCCGGCCGGACGAGCGAGCAATTGATCGCGAAGTCCAAGGTCATCAAAGGTCGGGGTGGTAAATTCGGCGGGCGTGCGGTGAAGGCGGTCGGTCTTACCTCGGGAGGTCTGCGCTGTGTCTCGGCAACGAGACTGAGACCGTCGCAAGACGGCCTGACCGCAGCGCAGAAGTCAGCCGAGGGCGTAGTAGGCGGCAGCGCGCCGCTGAAGGCCTGAACGGTGGAAGTGGTCAGTAGAGCGGCGATCTCGTGCGAGCCATGCGGCAGAAGAATCAGGTCGAGCTGAACTTGAGCCCCGGAGCGGAGGGTGAAGCCCGAAGCGCCGGCGCCCGAGAGCCTGAAGCGCGTGCGGCGGAAGTCTGTCTCGAACGCCCGGCGGTCGCAGGACCGTCGATGGAAGACGTTGTCGAGAGTGAGAATCTGAAGGCAGCGTTGGCGCAAGTAAAGCGCAACAAGGGCGCGGCGGGCGTCGACGGGATGACCGTCGGCGAGCTGTCAGCCCACCTGAAGGAGCACTGGCCTGCGATCCGAGCCCAGTTGCTTGACGGCACCTACAAGCCACAGCCGGTGCGGCGGGGGGGGGGAA
>NZ_AJQF01000609.1:0-697 GCF_000261705.1 Bradyrhizobium genomosp. III
TGGCCCATCTGCGAAGTTGCGCCTCGGCGGTCGGAAGTCCGCTCGTTGAGGCAGAGCGGACCAGATTTGCTCAGTTCGAGGTCTTCGCATTTTGACCCGCACCGGACCTCGTCAAAATTTCAATGCCCGCGGCGGCGGGTCTCCGATACGACATGGGATATAGTTACATTTCATAATTGAGCTGCTTAACTCTCTAATCGACTAGTAAATATTTCAAACAAAATACAGGAGCCGCAATGTCCTCTCCAGAAGAAGACGATCGGCGCGAGTTTTTAAGATCCTGCGGCAGGTTCGCCTCCGTAACACCTCCGAAGATCACAGCCTTGCTTTCGACCTCACTTACTAGCAGCGCAATTACCACCACCGAAGGCTGGGGTCGTGTATGCCTAATAACCGGCGAACTTGCTTCGGCAGGACGATCGGATCAATGCATTGCTGAAGCAAAGCGATACCGCGACCACGCTGCCGAGGCAGAACAACTGGCTGAACTCGCGGTGACGGCGGCCCGTCGCCAAACACTGACCATCATCGCTCGCACTTATCTCCTGGCGGCGGCGCAGCTGGAGAGCATCGCGGAGCGATTGCTTGAAGCGATTGCAGAAGTAAAGTCAGGTAGCTGACGATAGCTGCGGGCGCATCTGCGAAGTTGCGTCGCGTCTGTCGAAGGTCCGCTCGGCGCGGCAGCTAGGCGCTGCCA
>NZ_AJQF01000610.1:0-614 GCF_000261705.1 Bradyrhizobium genomosp. III
GGCGGCGATCGAGCGCGGCCGTCAGGCCGGCTTCCACGACTATGTCGCCAAGTTCGACCGTCCCGGTCTGATCGCGGCGCTGAAGGAGCAGACCGCGGGTGCCGCCGGCGCCTCCGAGCTGAACCGGGCAGCGGCGTAAGGGCAGGACAGGGATCAGGAGAAGCAGATGAACAAGAAGACGCAAGTGGGCGAAGGCGCCATGGTCGAATACGTCACCGCGATGATCGGCGGCCAGCTGTTCGGCCTGCCGATCTCCCGCGTCCAGGACGTGTTCATGCCCGAGCGCGTCACCCGCGTGCCCTTGTCCTCGCGCGAGATCGCGGGCGTGCTCAATCTGCGCGGCCGCATCGTCACCGTGGTCGACATGCGCGCCCGCCTCGGCCTGCCGCAGCCCGAGGACGGCAAGGTGCCGATGGCGGTCGGCGTTGACCTCCGCGGCGAATCCTATGGCCTCCTGATCGACCAGATCGGCGAGGTGCTGCGCCTGCCCGAAGCCGGCATGGAAGAAAATCCCGTCAACCTCGACCCCCGCATGGCCAAGCTCGCCGGCGGCGTCCATCGCCTCGACGGCCAGCTCATGGTCGTCCTCGACGTCGATCGCGTCCTCGAGCTCG
>NZ_AJQF01000611.1:0-563 GCF_000261705.1 Bradyrhizobium genomosp. III
CTGACCGGAATGGCCAAGGCCTTCGAGGAGCAGCGCCGATCGCCCGATCTCGAAGCCCTGCCGTTCGAAGATCGCATCGGCCTGTTGGTCGACCGCGAAGCCGCCGAACGCGACACCAGGCGGCTCACCACGCGCCTCAAGATCGCCGCACTGCGCCAGACTGCTTGCGTCGAGGACGTCGATCTGCGCACCCCGCGGGGCATCGACCGCGCCGTTTTCGCCAAACTCGTCGAAGGTCGCTGGATCGATCGCCACGAGAATTTGCTCGTCACCGGGGCAACCGGCCTGGGCAAAAGTTGGTTAGCCTGCGCGCTCGGCCACAAGGCCTGCCGCGACAACCGATCAGTCCTCTATCATCGCGTTCCAAGGCTGTTCGAGGCGCTCGCGCTCGCGCGCGGAGACGGACGCTACGCCCGGCTCCTCAAAAGCCTCGGCCGCGCTCAGCTTCTGATTTTGGATGATTGGGGACTATCGGTGCTCACCGCCGCGGAACGCCGCGATCTGCTCGAAATCCTCGAGGACCGACATGGCCGCGCATCCACCATCGTCACAAGTCAGCTCCC
>NZ_AJQF01000612.1:0-541 GCF_000261705.1 Bradyrhizobium genomosp. III
TGTTCACCACCCAGACGCCGTCCATCACCAACGCCACCGACGGGACAGGCGCGGATTATGAGCTGGGGATGCGCTTCACCGCCAACACGCCCGGCACGATCCAGGCGATCCGGTACTACAAGGCCTCGAACGAGACCGGCACCCATATCGGCCACATCTGGTCGGCAACGGGCCAGGAGCTGGCGACTGTCACGTTCACCAACGAAGGCGCATCGGGCTGGCAGCAGGCGACCCTCGCCACGCCGCTCACCATCGCGGCCGGCACGACCTACGTGGTCTCGGTCAATATCAACAGCTACTACGTCTCCACCACGCAGGGCTTCGCGTCCGGCATCAGCAATGGCGGCCTGAACGCGCCGGTCGGCGCCGGCGTCTTCGACTATACCGAGGGCGTCTTTCCGACCACCATCTATCAGAATGCAAACTACTTCCGCGACGTCGTGTTCGCTGCGAGCGCGACCAACCCCAACAACCACCCCGGCACGGTGAGCGTCAGCGGGACGCCGACGCAGAACCAGACCTTGACCGCGACGGTGAGCGA